>NHHF01000027.1 GCA_002171155.1 Betaproteobacteria bacterium TMED156 | reverse complement strand
CTATAAAAAAATTTATTGATCGTTACGATGTAGATCGAGTCCAATCAAATAGGATTAACAAATTGGCAATATATTTTTGGAGTCAATTCTCTAATGATATCAATGATGATTTTTATAAAATGACAGATATCCTAAACTGTGCAACTATGCTTTTAGAAATAGGACACTCAATTTCGCATAATAGTTACCACAAACACTCATCTTATTTAGTTTCTAATTCTGATATGTCCGGATTTTCTCGAGGCGAACAACAATTGATGTCCAAGTTAATTTTAGGTCATGTAGGCAAATTAGCAAAAGTAGTTGAGATAATCCATAATAAAAGCTCTAGGAGAGCGCTAGTTTGCATTAGGTTAGCATCAATATTCGCAAGAAGTAGAATTGATCTAAAACCTCCAAAAATGATTTTATTAGACAACGAAGATAAGTTTGTTCTAAATATTTCAGAAAACTGGTTAAAGTCACATCCACTAACACTATTTACTTTGGAGCAGGAAACAAAAGAATGGAAAAAATTTAACAGAATTTTTACCATAAAAAACTTAACAGAAATCTGAACCAAATAGTACTGAGAGTTTAGTTTATTTTTCTAAAGCAATATCCTTTTTATCTTGTAGTTTATGAGCTACATTTAAACTGTTTATGTCAACTGATTCATCCAATGAGAGAGGTAGGAAATCGCTGGCATCGCCGTTAAGGTAAGGCCAATGAACTAGACGAAGTTCTCCTGAATGCGTTTCGACTAATGCCGAAAGACTTTCAACCCAATCTCCGTCATTACAATACAAAATACCATCGATTGTTTTAATTTGTGGTTTATGAATATGCCCACAGACAACACCATCATATCCTTTACGACGAGCTTCTGAAACAAGTGCAAGTTCAAAGTCTGAAATGAAGCTTACAGCATTTTTTACCTTGTGTTTTAAATATTGAGACAGAGACCAATATGACATTCCAAGTTTATTTCTAATACGATTGAAGTGATGATTTAACAGAAGTAGATTTCTATATGCAAAAGCCCCAAGATAAGCAAGCCATTTTGCATGTTGAATTACACCATCAAATAAATCTCCATGAGTGACCCATAATTTCCTTCCATCGCGAAGAACATGAACTGCTTCATTCTCAATACGAATTTCGCCAAATGCCAAACCAAGAAAGTTTCTAACAACTTCGTCATGATTTCCAGCTATATATGTTACTTTTGTTCCTTTCCTCGATTTCCTAAGTATTTTTTGAATTACATCATTATGAGATTGGTGCCAATACCAATTTTTTTTTAGTTGCCAGCCATCAATAATATCTCCAACTAAGAAAAGTTCCTCTGAATCATTGTATTTTAGAAAATCAAGGAGGTATTCTGCTTTGCACCCCTTTGTACCAAGATGAATATCAGAAATCCATATAGCCTTGTAATGTTTTGAAAAAACATCAGATTTAATTACATTTTGCGTTGACACCATATGGTGAATTGTAACAATAATTGATAGAAACTTATTGTAGTAATTTAATTTAAATTGAATGCTAATTTTAACCCATTTTTTTTCATAAGTTACAAATACATTGCATCAATTTAAATTTTGCATTTATTAACTAACTTAAATGTTACAATATAAAATATAGGCGCGTAGCTCAGTTGGTTAGAGCATCACCTTGACATGGTGGGGGTCGTTGGTTCGAATCCAATCGCGCCTACCACTAATATATTTTAATAATTTTCTTGTTTAGAGTATGTTTCAAGTTACTTTTCCTGACGGAAGCACAAAAAGATATCAAAGAAAAATCTCATTATTCGAAATTGCCAAGTCTATAAGTATTTCATTAGCAAAAGATGCAATTGCAGGTAAAATTAACGGAGAACTTAAGGACTTGTGTGTTCCAGTTGAACAAGATTCAAAAATAGAGATTATAAAAAAAACAGATCTTGCAGGTTTAGAGATAATACGTCATTCATTTGCCCATTTAGTAGGGCATGCAGTTAAGCAACTGTATCCTGAAGCCAAAATGGCAATTGGACCAGTTATTGAGGATGGGTTTTACTACGATATTGAATTCGAAGAGAGTCTCAGCGAATTTGATTTAGAGAAAATTGAATCTAAAATAAATTCTTTAATAAAACAAAATTACGATGTTGTGAGAGAAGTTGTAAGTCAAGAGGAGGCAATTAAAGTATTCACAAACAGAAAGGAAAATTACAAAATTGAAATTGCCAGTGAAATTCCTGCAGAGGAAATAATAGCTCTTTACCATCATCAAGAGTATGTTGATATGTGTAGAGGTCCTCATGTACCTAACACCAAGTTTCTAAGGCATTTTAAACTAACTAAAGTAGCTGGTGCATATTGGCGTGGGGATTCAAAGAATAAAATGCTCCAGAGAATTTATGGAACTGCTTGGAATAGTAAAGACGAATTAAAAAGTTACTTGGTTAGGATTGAAGAAGCAAAAAAAAGAGATCACAGAAAATTAGGGAAGTCGCTAGATTTTTTTCATTTTCAAGAGCATTCTCCTGGAATGGTTTTTTGGCATCCAAAGGGTTGGAGCTTATGGTTGGTTGTAGAGAACTACTTAAGAGAAATTTATGTGAAGAGTGACTTTTCAGAAGTGAAATGCCCTCAAATTATAGACAAATCTCTATGGGAAGCATCCGGACATTGGGAACATTACCAAAAATATATGTTTACTACAATGTCTGAAAATCGTGAATATGCAATTAAACCTATGAATTGTCCTGGCCATGTTCAGATTTTCTCCTCAAACTTGAGAAGTTATAAAGAATTGCCAATTCGTTTAGGCGAATTTGGATCATGTCATAGGAATGAACCATCAGGTGCACTTCATGGACTTTTTAGACTGAGAAATTTTACCCAGGATGACGGTCATATTTTTTGTACTGAAAATCAAATACAAAATGAAGTTTATTCATTTACGAAACAATTACAAAAAGTTTATAAAGATTTTGGTTTTTTTGAAATTCTTTATAGATTATCCACTAGGCCTGCAGATAGAGTCGGATCAGATGAAACTTGGACGAAATCGGAGAAAGCTCTTGCAAAAGGGCTTGATGAAGTAGGGGTTGACTGGGTTGAATTAAAAGGTGAAGGAGCATTTTACGGACCAAAAATAGAATATTCATTAAAAGACTCAATTGGAAGAATTTGGCAGTGTGGAACAATTCAGGTTGACTTTAATATGCCCGAACGATTAGGTGCTGAATATGTTGCAGAGGACAATACGAGGAAAACTCCTGTTCTTTTGCATAGAGCGATTGTGGGTTCTTTGGAGAGATTTATTGGAATACTCATTGAAAATTTTGGTGGTGCCTTGCCCACTTGGTTGTCTCCAATTCAAGTAGGTGTTGCTTCAATAACTTCTGATCAACGAGATTTTACAAATGAAGTTATTTACGAGTTAAGAGAAAAAGGTTTGCGTGTAATAGGGGACTTGCGGAATGAGAAAATAAGCTATAAAATTCGAGAGTTTAGCTTGAGTAAAATACCATTTATAATTGTTATTGGTGATAAAGAGAAAGTTAATAAAACAGTTAATGTAAGATTCAGAGGTGGAATTGACTTGGGTGAGTTTAGTTTGAGGGGATTCATTTCTCATATTAATAAAGAGATTGGGGGCATGAAATGATTTACTTTTTAAAGAAAGGTTCAATATAGCTACTGAAAAAGATTACAAAGTCAATGACGAAATATCTGCTATTAAAATTCGACTAGTTGGTGTAGATAATGAAGCTCTCGGGATTGTTTCAAAGGATGAAGCACTTCGTAGGGCAGATGAGGTTAATTTAGATTTAGTTGAAATCGCACCACAAGCTGACCCAATAGTGTGCAAACTAATGGATTTTGGAAAGTTTCGCTATAAAGAGCAGAAAAGACTACATGATGCTAAGCTCAAGCAGAAAACGATACAAGTTAAGGAAATCAAATTTAGACCTAGTACGGACGATAATGATTACAATGTTAAAGTTAGAAATGCTGTTAGGTTTCTTGAAGAGGGAGACAAAACAAAAATTACAATGAGATTTAAAGGTCGTGAAATGGCTCATCAAGAGTTTGGAATGCAAATGTTAGAAAGAATTAGAGATCAGCTTGCAGAGATGGCTCAAGTAGAACAAATGCCGAAATTAGAGGGCCGGCAAATGGTCATGGTACTAGCGCCTAAGAAAAAAAAATAATTTTTAGCTTTAATTACTTTTCATATTTATTTTACGGGAGTTGGCTTTATGCCTAAAATGAAGACAAAAAAAGCCGCCTCAAAACGGTTTAAAGTTCGAGGTAGTGGTTCAATAAAAAGAGCTCATGCTACTAAAAGACATATTTTGACAAAACGTACTACTAAGAATAAGCGTCAACTTAGAGGAACTGTTTCTGTCAATCCAGCTGATGTCCGACACATTCGCAATATGTTGGCCATATAAATGAAAAAGGAGTTTTACAATGCCGCGCGTTAAAAGAGGGGTTACGGCGCATGCTCGTCACAAAAAAGTTTTAGACAGAGCAAAAGGTTTTAGGGGTCGTAGAAAAAATGTTTACCGAGTTGCTAAACAAGCTGTTATGCGTGCTGAAACGTTTGCATACAGAGATAGAAGAAATAAAAAAAGAACTTTTCGTTCTCTTTGGATTGTTAGGATAAATGCTGGATGTAGGAATAATGGCATCAGGTACAGTCAGTTCATAAATGGATTGAAGAAATCTGGTATTGAAATGGATAGAAAAATTCTTTCTGAACTAGCTATTAAAGATAAAGACGCTTTCTCTGAGATTGTTCAGAGGGTAAAAGAAACACTAGGGGTGTAATGTCCGATCTTGATCGGCTAGTTTCAGAAGCAAAGGTTGCATTTGATAACTCTAATTCTATTAACGAATTGGATGTTGCGAAATCCACTTTTTTAGGAAAATCTGGATCACTCAGTAAATTATTTAAATCTTTTGCAAACATTTCATCTGAAGAAAAAAAAGAACTTGGCAAGTCCGTAAATCATGCAAAAAACAAGATTGAAGAGATGCTTTCCAACCGAAAAATCTTTTTAATCAGTGAACAAACAAATAGAAGACTTTCTGAGGAAGCCGTAGATGTAACTTTACCTGGTAGAGGTTTAAAGTTCGGGTCAATTCATCCCGTGACAAAAGTCATTAGAAGAATTGAGCAAATTTTTACTTCAATAGGTTTTGATGTCGTTGATGGCCCAGAGATTGAAAACGATTGGTTTAATTTTTCAGCGTTAAATAATCCAGAAAATCACCCTGCTCGTTCAATGCAAGATACATTTTATCTTGATAGAAAAGATGATAATAATTTACCTCTACTACTAAGAACGCACACTAGTCCAGTACAAGTAAGATATGCAACTTGTAATCGACCTCCCATAAAAATTATTGCTCCTGGAAGAACTTATAGAGTTGATAGTGATTCGACTCACTCACCAATGTTTCATCAAGTAGAGGGCTTATGGATTGGAAAAAATATAAATTTTGCTGATTTAAAGGGACTATATATTTCTTTTTTGAAAGTATTTTTTGAGAATAATGACCTTCAAATTCGTTTCAGGCCATCCTTTTTCCCCTTTACTGAACCCTCTGCAGAAATAGACTTATCATTTCCTGATGGACCTTTAAAGGGTAAATGGCTTGAAGTTTCTGGAGCTGGTCAAGTTCATCCTAGTGTTATTAAAAATTTTGGTTTTGATCCGGAGGAATACATGGGCTTTGCATTTGGGAGCGGTATTGAGAGGCTTGCTATGCTTCGCTATGGTATTTCGGATTTAAGATTGTTCTTTGAAAATGATTTACGTTTTCTTAATCAATTCTCAGGTAAATAATGATAATTTCAGAATCTTGGCTTAAAACTTGGGTTAATTCAAACTTATCTGCAACTGAAATAGCTGAGGTTTTAACAATGTCCGGAATTGAAGTTGACTCAATCAAAACTATGGCCCCTGAATTTTCAAATGTAGTTCTTGGTAAAATTCTTAATATTAGAAAGCACCCAAATGCCGATCGACTAAATATCTGCACCGTTTTCACAGGTGAAGAATTAGAAATAATTTGTGGTGCAAAAAATGTATCTAAAAACATGTTTGTTGCATGTGCATTGTCCGGAGCCAAGCTTCCTGGAAAAATAAGCATTAAAAAAACAAAAATGAGAGGTGTACTTAGTAATGGAATGCTTTGCTCCGAGCAAGAACTTGGGATTTCTAACGACTCCGAAGGAATAATGGAATTAAAACAAATTAATGAAAATTTAATTGGTAAAAATATCAGAGAAATTCTTAATTTGGATGAAAAAATTTTAGATTTAAAAATTACACCCAATAGGGGAGACTGTTTATCTGTCAGAGGAGTAGCGAGAGAATTGGCAGCAAGTACAAAATCGAAAATGAAAAATCCAATTGAAGAATTTGAAAAAAATAATAATTTCAATTCTGCTGTAGCTTGTCCAAAAATTTCGATTAAAAATCAAGATTTATGCGGAAGATTCTCAGCTAGAGTAATTACAAATGTAAACTCCAAGGTTAAAACTCCAGATTGGATAGTTACTAAACTAAAGCAGGCAGGTCAAAAACAAATTTCAGTTCTCGTTGATATATCAAATTACATAATGCTTGAATTAGGTCGTCCCTCACATATATTTGACTATGATTGTATTTCTAGAAATAGTTATAAATCAATTGAAGTACGCTGGGCCAATTCTGATGAGAATATTGAGTTACTAAATTCTGAGACCGTTAAGTGTTCAAATTCGATAGGAGTGATTGCAGATTGTGACGGTCCAATTGCTATTGCAGGAATAATGGGAGGACAGAGGACTTCAGTCAGTAAATATACAAAAAATATTTTAATAGAAACTGCTTTTTGGTGGCCTGATGCTATAAGAGGAAAAGCTCAACAAATTAAAATTTTAACAGATGCCGCGCATCGTTTTGAAAGAGGAGTTGATTTTGAATCTACTCTAAAAGATTTAGAAATAATTTCTAATTTAATTATATCCGTTTGTGGAGGTGAACTAGGTAAACCAATTGATTTAATATCTAAATCCCCAACTGCAAAAAAAATATTATTTAGGAAAAGTCGATGTGAGAAAGTTCTTGGTATTAAAGTTTCATTAGATCAAGTACAAAAAATTTTTGATGATTTGAAAATGTCATATCAAAAAGTTGATGATTCCAATGATCAGTGCCTTAATGTAACTCCTCCTACCTATAGGTTTGATATTCAGATAGAAGAAGATTTAATTGAAGAGGTGATTAGGATAATTGGTTATGACAATATTCCAAGTGTATCGCCAATATCGAACTTAACACCCAAAGCTTTGAGTGAAAATGCTTTAAGTTTTCAAGACATTAAGGATAATATGGTAAATCAGGATTTTTTTGAGGTCATCAATTATGGGTTTGTTGATAAAAATTTATCTAATAAATTCATCTCAAAAAGGGGGGAAGATAATAGACACATAGAGTTAATAAACCCTATCTCATCCAACATGACTGTCATGAGAAAGAGTCTAATCCCAAGTTTAATTGAAGTTTTAAGAAATAATATTAACCATCAACAAAAAAGAATTAGAATTTTTGAGTTGGCTAGAGTTTTTCTAGATAATGAGGAATGCATCGCAAGCACAACTTCAACAAAGGGTATTAATCAACCTTATTTATTATCAGCTTTAGTTTATGGTTCAGCTTTTAGTGAACAGTGGGGAGTAAATGAAAGAGATGTGGATTTTTTTGATATGAAAAAAATATTCGAAAATACGATACTCTCAACAAAACTCGAGTTTCAAAATAGTTATAATTTAGATTTTTTACATCCTGGAAGAAGTGCAATGGTAGTAGATCCAGATTATAAAAAAGATCGATATAACCCTTTTAATTTAATCAATGAAAATGTTCTCGGATTTATTGGTGAGATTCATCCCATAATTAGTAGTAGTTTGAATATTTCTAAACCACCTATAGTATTTGAAATATATGTATCAAGTCTTATCGATAAGACACTTCCAAAACATTCTATGATTCCAAGAGTACCATCTGTGAGAAGAGACTTGGCTTTTGTTGTTCCAAAACAAATAAATGCTGGTTCAATAGAAAAATATGTATTGAAAAATAAAAATCAGTTTGAATTTGGAGAAATATTAAAACAGTTTTCATTGTTTGACGTTTATACAGGTAGTGGCCTAAATGAAACTCAAAAAAGTCTTGCATTCATGGTTCTTATGCAAGACACTGAAAAGACGTTAGAAGATAAATTAGTTCAATCATTAATAGAAGAAATTGTTAAAATTGTCACTGCAAATTTCCCCGCAGAATTACGTTCTTAACCATTTTTCGGTGTAAACTTCATTTGAAAGTTTTTTTTGGAGAATAAAATGACTGATGTATATAGTACTAAACATCCGTTAGCATCAGAGCCCGAGACCAATAATACACTCACTAAAGCTCATCTGGCTGAATTATTGTTTGATAGAATTGGTCTTAATAAAAGAGAAGCTAAAGAATTTGTTGATAAATTTTTTGACGAACTCAGGAATGCTTTAATTTCTGGAGAGGAAATTAAAATTACCGGGTTTGGTAATTTTAATTTAAGAAATAAAGCCCAACGTCCGGGCAGAAACCCCAAAACAGGAGAAGAGGTTGAAGTTTCTGCTAGAAAAGTTGTCACTTTTCATCCCAGTCAAAAACTAAAAGAAAAAATTCAAATTAAAAGAAACTAAATTGTATTTGAGATAATTTATTTTTTAATATGTCTAAAAGTATTATAGATCCATTTCCGCCTTTACCCTTAAAACACTACTTTTCCATAGGTGAAGTTTCTGAACTATGCATGGTTAAACCGCATGTTTTGCGTTATTGGGAAAATGAATTTGTTCAACTTAATCCTTTAAAAAGAAAAGGTAATCGTCGTTATTACAAAACTGAAGAAGTTTTGTTGATTAGAAAGATTAGATCTTTACTTTATGTAGAGGGTTATACTATTAATGGTGCTAAGATTCGATTATCAAATGATTTTGATTCTTTTGGCACCAAGACAAAATCCAGTAATAATTCGGATACTGAATCTGTTACTGGTAAGGCTTATTTAGAGCCTGGTATTAAAAATAAACTTTTGGAAATTTTGAGTATTTTGGAAGGTAAATCCTCTTGTGATTAAAAAATGCAATCAGTTTTGTCGGGGCGTAGCGCAGCTTGGTAGCGCACTTGCATGGGGTGCGAGGGGTCGGATGTTCAAATCATCTCGCCCCGACCATTTCAACTTTTTAAAATTTAAGGGTAGACTTTGCGAGTTGTAATTTTATTTTCTATTTTATTTTTATTTTGGTTGCTTTTATCGGGAATTTATAACTCGTTAACTATTTTCTTAGGCTTTTTTTCATGTTTACTAGTAGTTTGGTTTTCAATACGGTTGGATGTAATTGATCATGAAGGTCATCCAATTCATTTGGCTTTGAAAGCTATTACAGGTTATTGGCCTTGGTTATCAAAAGAAATTTTTATAT
>NHHF01000026.1 GCA_002171155.1 Betaproteobacteria bacterium TMED156 | reverse complement strand
TTCTAAATCGTTTTTTACTTTTTTAAAATCAATTTGTTTAGTACTAAAAGTATCTTTTAGTAATTGATCCAATATCGAGGGATGTTTTTTTATGTAATCAGCAATCCACAAAGATTCATTTGTAATATTAAAAATTTTTTCTTGAATCGATGGGTATTCGTCGAGCATCCTGGAATAGGATGGTTTTTTTCTAAGAGAACAAATTAACTCATCATATGAGCTATGTGAGTTTGTAATAAGTTTTTTTTCAAAATTTGCTATTGGCATTTTAGAAAAATTTTGATTAAATAACAAATCATTACTTTTGTGAATATTTAAAGTTTTGTTGAGTATGCTAATTATTTTTTTTTGATTATCAACTATTTCCTGTTTTAGTTTTGTTGTGCTAGAAATTCGCAAACTTTTAGTAATTTTTTTAATGTTGTCAACGTTAAGAGTATGTAGTTGACTATTGAAACAATATTGAATGTGATGCTCTATTGTTCTCCAAAACTTATAGGCTTCAAAAATTTTTTCTTCATTTGTTGACGAAATAAACTCAAGTCTAGATAACTCCTTTAATGTAATAAGAGTAGATGACGATTTTAAGGCATGATTGTTTCCACCACGTACCAGCTGTTGAACTTGTACAAGAAATTCGATATCTCTTATTGCTCCACTTTCTAATTTAACATTGAATATATACCCGTTCCTATTTTTTTCTCCAGAAATCTTATGTTGTGACTTAATCTTTTTATTTAAATTTCTTATTGATTCTAGTGATTCAAAATCCGGATACGATCGAAAAACAAATTCGTCTTTTAATTTATTTAATTGATTTATATGTTTTTTAAATTCGTTGCTTTTTTGAATAAAAGGAGAATTCACAACTCTAGCTTTAGTCCATGAAAATCTCTCCCAGGTCATTGCATCCTTTATAAAATAATCCTTTAACCCATTAATACTGATACTGGTTGGTCCCATTGCAGCGTGTGGACGCAAACGGAGATCAACTTTAAATACGTAACCGTCGACAGTTACTGTACTTAGTAAATCAGAAATTCTTTTTATTACTTTAGAAAAGAATAATGAATTTTCAATATTTTTTTTTTGCGTATTTAGCACCTGCTGTTTTCCCATTTTCTGTATGAGCAAAAATTATGTCTATATCTGAAGATGGATTTAGTTCTCTACCACCCAATTTCCCCATACCTATAATTATTAGATCTGAGTACTTATTTTCTTTTCCAATTGGCAAACCAAATTTTTTTGATTCAATTAAAACTGAATGCTCATAACAGGTTTGTATGCAAATTTCTGCTAGTGAACTTATGCTATCAAGGTTTTCATCAAAACTTGATAAATTCATATAGTCCCTTGTCATAATTGATAACATGCAGGAGTTTCTATATTGTCTTATGTCTGAGGATATGTCTTGTTCACTGGGATATTCAAGCGAACTCCAGTGTTTTTGTCGGTGGTTAAGCAAAACTTTTGTGTTAATCGGTAGTTCAGGATCTAATATCAAGTTTTTTTTTAAATAATCCTTGAAAATAGATTTTGCCCACTCAGAAAAATTAAGAGTATCAATAAAAAGATTTTCCATGTAATAATTTTATCTCTCAACGTTAATTGGAGCTTTATTTTAATTTAAAAAATGAGTGATTCCAAAAAAAATGAACATCTACAACCACGTTCAAAATTTGGACAGTTGTTTATTGTCAACTTGTTAAGGTTATTTCTAGGCAGCATTCTTTTGTTTTTCGTATTGGCTGCTTTTGGTTTGGGGGCAGTCAGACTTTGGTTAGGTCCTGAAATTGAAAGTACAATTACTAGCAAAGAGAAATTTGATATTTATTTGCCTAAGGTTTTATTAAAACATAATATCGAAATCTCAATTCAAGATGCAAAAATTGACTGGGGAAAATGGTTAACACCCAATCTAATTCTTAATAACATAGAAATCACAAAAAATTCCGATGAAATCCTTGTTCACATCAATGAACTGGAATCCGAGCTGAATTTTAAAAGTATTGTAAGTTTTTTAAACCGTAATCCTGTAAGCAGTAATTTAAAAATGGATATAGTTTCGATATCTTTCGATAAAAAAAATATCAAAAACAAAGTATTTTTAGCTGGTTTACCAATTTTATTTTCTAGTAATGAGATTGATCAGGCAGATAAGGATTTACTAAGGTATTCACCGAATAAAATTGAAATAAATAAACTTTTAATTTACCAAAACAATATTGATCAAATTGATAAGATTGAGAATTTGCCTATAAATATGGGGGCAATCTTAATTAAAAATGATTCTGATCAGGTGAAGTTAATTTTTAAAGAAATTCATACAGAATCGTTGATGTCAGTTGTACCGACCACTGGAAAACTAAATGAAAAAGATGTTATTTTTGAGGGTTTTTTCAAAGAACTAATGTTCAAATTACCAAAATTTAATAATGAATATAATGATAAAGTTTTAGAATCATTAATCCTTGAGGGTAGATTTGAACAATTAGGAATTGAAAAACCAGATTCCCAAACAAGATTTTCTGGTTTAAATGGTTCTTTTATACTAGACTCATCGGATTTATATTTTGAATTTTTTTCGGAAAATGCTTCAATTTTTACAACTGAAAAATTTCCTTATTCAGATTTAGGTGTTTTGGCTGTTGACGGTAAATTAGGCATTAAAACACCAAAAATAAAACAATTTTTAGAAGGAAAAAAATTAAAAGTTCCAATTAATATTTTTAAATTAAATTTGTCTAATTCAGATCTTAAAATTGAGTCAAAAGGATTGCTAAATCTCGATTCTTTTAGTTCACAAAGCATTGAAATTCAGGGAGAGGTAGTTTTTAAAAATCCAAAAAAAATTCCATACTATTTACCAAAAAAAATTGGAAAAAAAACAAGAAATTGGTTGGAAAGAGGGATTGTATCAGCAGATTCAGTTGTAGGCTCTTTTTTTTATGAGGGGCCATTGAGAAGTTTCTCGGGATCTTCTGACACGGAGAATACAAAATTAGAAGCAAATTTTTTTGTTCAAAACTTAGACTTAGTGTTTTCATCAAGATGGCCTAGAATTGAAGGAATAAACACTGTAATCACTTTTCAAAATTCTAATTTTAAGATAATAAATGCTACAGGATTTTTAAACGAAACAAAACTGTCTTCAATAAATGGAGAAATATCGAATATATTTTCCAAATTACCAAAATTATTATTAAATGGAAACATTACTGGATCACTTGATAGTTTTATAGAGGTCTCAAATAATTCACCACTTGAAAAATGGCTTTGGGGAGTCACAAAAACTGCTAGTGGAGAAGGAAACACATCCTTAAACTTAACTTTGAATTTAGATTTAAAGAAAATTAAGAATTCAAGTTTTAATGGAAATTTATTTTTTGAAAACACTGAAATTTCATTTGCTGAAAATTTTTTGCCACTAAAGGAGGCAAGAGGAAAAATAACTTTCACAAACAAATTGATTTCTAAAATTGACATCAAAGGTGAGCTTCTTGGAGGGAATATTGAATTTACAAATGTTAATAAAGCATCATTGAAAAAAGGAATTTTTTTAAGTGCTAAAGGCGAAATTAGTGGACAAAAACTGGAAAATTGGTTGACCAGCAACTCAGAAATATCAATTCAAGAGAAAATTTATGGTGATACAAAATATAATTCAGAAATCAAATTATTTAAAGATTTTATAGAGGTTCAAGTTAGTTCTAATCTTGAAGGTATAACCATAAATTTACCATATCCACTTGGAAAAGATTCGTCTAAAAATTTGAAGCTCAGTGGAGTCTTCCTTCAAGAGAAAATTCTACAAGATGGGGTTTTGAATAGGACATGGAATATAAGAACCAATAATGGATTATTATTTTTAGTTAACCAAGCTAAATCTTTATCTTCACAAAATAGAATTAAATTGTCCAAAGGCAATAAATTTACATTGGTAATTGATGATAAAAAATTCAGCAAGATCACTGAAAAAAATCTAAAAGATTTTCCACAGCAGCAATCTAACAAAATTTCACTTCATCAAACTAAAATTGATTTAGAGAATTGGAAAGGCTTAATTTATGATGCAAATAACTCATCAATTAACAACTTTTTTAATATTCTTGATAATAAAAATATTAAGTTTGATTTGTTCGCTGATGAGCTAAAATTGGGAAACAAAATTTTTGATAATATTAAGATCAAAACACTTATTACATCGAATGGGTGGGCTGGAATTTTTAGTTCATATCAAACTACCGGCGTATTTAATTGGACCAAAGAAATTAATAAATTAAATGCCCACTTTTCTCATTTACACATAGATAAAAAAACCAGTGAGTCAACTGAGTCGGACGAGTTATTTGATTTTGATGAGAGTTATAATTGGCCATCTTTGAGCATATTCGTTGATGATTTTAAAAGTTTTAAATTTCAAGGTAAATTAGCTGTTGAAGCAAATTACCTAAAAAATCAAAGACTATGGGATTTGGAAAAGATAGAAATCTTTTCAAAATCGACCAGACTTGAAGCAAGTGGATTCTGGAGAAAATTCAAAAAAAACATCACTACTAAAATACCTTATCCAAATGGTGCTTCTAGTAATAAGACCATAACCGAATTAGATTTCAGACTTGACACAAAAAATGGATCTAATTTACTCGATAAATTTGGTTACCCTGATTTATTAGCAGGTTCAGGAGGTATAGTTTCTGGTCAATTAAAGTGGTTAGGTTCACCACTTGATTTTAAAATTAAAAATACAAGTGGAGACCTGTCACTAGACATACAAAAAGGTAAGTTTCTAAAAGTCGAACCAGGTTTAGCTCGCTTGATAGGTGTATTAAATTTACAATCACTTCCAAGAAGAATTAAGCTAGATTTTGAGGATATATTTAGTGAGGGATTTTCCTTTGATAAAATTAGAGGTGATGTTAGTCTTCAGACGGGCACGGCAAATACAAAAAATCTTAGAGTGATTGGTACCCAAGCATCTATTTTTTTGGAGGGGGATGTTGAAATTTTAAATCAGACTCAGAATATGAGAGTTCTTGTCTTGCCTGAACTTAATGCTGGATTAGCCTCCCTTGGATATGTTCTGGTTAACCCGGCAGTTGGATTAGGTAGCTTTATTGCTCAGTATATTTTGAGAGATCCCTTAAGAAAAATACTAGCATTTGAATATAAATTAAAAGGATCTTGGGACTCTCCAATAGTTGAATCAATTCAACAAAAAAAACCAAATACTGATGAATCGTCAATTTATCAAAATCCACTGGAAAATTAAAAGATGATTAAAGTTGCTGCAATACAGATGATTTCCGGTGTAGAAATAAAAAAAAATTTGGAAAAGATGGAACAATTAGTTGAATCAGCTGCTAAAGATGATTGCAAATTGATTTTATTGCCCGAATTTTTTGCTTTGTTAACTAATCAAGTTACAGAAAATGTAAACTATTCTGAAATTGCATACGAGTTGAATGAAAATTATTTAACTAGTTCTAAGGCTGCCCCTGTTCAAAGTATGATCTCTAAGGTTGCAAAAAATAATAATGTTTGGATTGTGGGTGGCACAGTTCCATTGAAAACCAGAGATCCCAGTAAAATATACAATTCAATGCTTGTTTTTAACAACGAAGGCTGCTTAGTTAACAGGTACGATAAGGTTCATTTATTCAAGTACAGCTCCAACTCCGATGTATATGATGAAACAAAGTTTATTTCTCCCGGAAGCAAACTTTCGCACATTAAAACTCCGGTTGGAAACACATTTTTATCTGTTTGTTATGACATTAGATTTCCTGAATTCTTCAGGAACAAAAAAAACAACCATCAGTTGATTGATTTAATTTTAGTCTCAGCTGCCTTTACATTTGGCACAGGAATGGATCATTGGGAGATTTTGCTACGTGCTAGAGCTATTGAGAATCAATGCTATGTTCTTGCTAGTGCTCAAGGTGGAAAACATGAGTGTGGAAGAGAAACTTGGGGACATAGCATGCTGATAAGTCCATGGGGGGATATAATAAACAAAACCAAATTTGGTAATGCTATAGTTTCAGGTTATGTGGATCATGAATTAATAAGATCCATCAGAAATAAATTACCTGCAATTTTTCACCAAAGATATGATTTACATGAATAATTACTAATTATGAATTCACCCAATTTTCAAAATTCTGCTTTAAAAAATGCAAAATCCCTTTTGTTGACACCGCATGGAATAGATGAATCTCACCTTGAAAAAGCTATAAGTACCATCCACAAACGAGATGTAGATTTTTCAGATTTGTATTTCCAGTACAATAGATCTGAATCATGGGTCTTGGACGAAAAAATAGTTAAGTCTGGCAGCTTTTCTATTGATCAAGGTTTTGGAGTCAGAGCAGTATCTGGGGATAAGTCTGCTTTTGCCTACAGTGACACTTTAAATCCTGAAATCCTAAGAGAAGCATCCAAAACCGCTCGATCCATAACATCTCATCAAAATACTTCCAAAAAAATAAAAGTTTTTAATCAAGAACTGAAAAAAAATAAAACTTACAATAACAAAAAAATCGCGAAATTATACTCCGAGATTGACCCCATGCTTTCGTTGAGTTCCAAGGAAAAAATTGAGCTCTTGATGCAAATTGAGAGTGTTGCTAGAAAAAAAGATTCCAGGGTTTCTCAAGTAATGGCATCACTTGTAGGTGGGTATGACGTAGTCTTGATATACAGAAGCGATGGATTAATGGTAGCTGACCTTAGGCCTTTGGTGAGACTATCGGTTACGGTTATAGCAAAATCTGGGGACAGAAGGGAGATGGGTACCAGTGGTGGGGGTGGTAGGTATTGTGTAAGTGAATTTGATTCAAACAAAATTGAATCTTATGCTTCTGATGCTGTAAGGCAGGCGATGGTAAATCTTAATTCAAGACCTGCCCCAGCTGGAGAAATGCCAGTTGTTTTGGGACCTGGCTGGCCAGGAATTTTATTACATGAGGCAGTTGGACATGGTTTGGAAGGAGACTTCAATCGCAAGCTATCATCCGTGTTTTCCGGGAGAGTAGGAGAAAGAGTAGCTGCAAAAGGGGTTACAGTTGTTGATGATGGTTCAATTCCTAACAGAAGAGGTTCATTAAATTTCGATGATGAAGGAAATGCAACTAAAAACAATGTTCTTATCGAAGATGGAATTTTAAAAGGCTACCTACAGGACTCATTAAATTCCAGGCTTATGAAAGTTGAGCAAACTGGTAATGGTCGCAGAGAGTCTTATGCCCATTTGCCTATGCCAAGAATGACAAATACTTTTATGCTTTCAGGTAACGAGGACCCACAAACAATTATTTCTTCATTGGATAAGGGACTTTATGCTGTTAACTTTGGAGGAGGCCAGGTAGACATAACCAATGGGAAGTTTGTATTTTCAGCGTCAGAGGCTTATTGGGTTGAACGTGGACAAATAAAATTTCCTGTTAAGGGTGCAACGTTGATTGGTAATGGCCCAGATGCCATGACAAAAGTCAAATTGATTGGAAATGATCTTAAGCTAGATGGTGGCATAGGAACATGTGGTAAGGAGGGTCAAAAAGTACCAGTTGGTGTTGGGCAACCAACATTATTGATTGAAGGTTTAACTGTTGGTGGCACAGCAGAGTAAAGACATGGTTAAACAAAATACAGATGATTTGAGAATTCAAGAGATTAGAGAAGTATCTTCTCCAATTGCCATCCTAGAAAAAATTCCTATTTCACATAAATCTTCACAAGTTGTTTTTGATTGTAGAGAATCGATTCATAAAATACTTCATGAACTTGATGATAGGGTATTAGTAATTATTGGTCCATGTTCAATACATGATCCCAAAGCTGCTATTGAATATGCCAAAATGTTAGTAAAATTTAGGCAAAATTACGCTAATGAGCTTGAAATTTTGATGCGCGTTTATTTTGAAAAACCCAGAACTACTGTAGGATGGAAAGGTTTGATAAATGACCCCCACCTAGATAACAGCTTTGATATTAATACAGGGCTTCACGTAGCAAGAAAACTACTCTCAGAAATCAATGATCTTGGTCTACCTGCTGCTGTAGAATTTTTAGATGTTATTTCACCTCAATACATTGCTGATTTAGTCTCATGGGGTGCAATTGGAGCTAGAACTACAGAGTCCCAAGTTCACAGAGAATTAGCATCTGGTCTTTCATGTCCTGTCGGATTTAAGAACGGTACAAGTGGAGATGTTAAGGTAGCACTAGATGCAGTCAAAGCTTCACAAAACCCTCACCATTTCCTATCTGTTACTAAATCAGGTCAATCTGCAATTGTCGCAACTTCTGGAAATAAAGACTGCCACATAATTCTTAGAGGAGGTAAGGAGCCGAATTTTGATTCTCTTTCTGTTAAATCAGTTTGTGAGAAACTTAATGTAGAAAATTTACCTTCTAAAGTAATTGTAGATGCTAGTCACGGTAATTCTAGAAAAAAACCTGAAAATCAACTAAAGGTAATATATGAATTGGCTTCAAGAATATCTCAAGGAGAGAAAAGTGTATTTGGGGTGATGATTGAAAGTCACTTGGTTGGTGGAAGACAAGATTTGTTACCTGGAAACAAGTTAAAGGATCTTACTTATGGTCAAAGTATTACTGACGGATGTATTTCGTGGAAAGAGAGTGAGAAACTAATCCTAACTCTTGCTGAGGCAGTGAAAAGCAAAAAAAGTAGAAGTAAGTAAAAAACAATCAAAATTAATTAACTTCAGGTTTTTCCCAAAAAACATCATCTTTTTTTTCTATATCCATTAAACATCTTGAAATCACGAAAAGTAGATCCGAAAGTCTATTTAAATAAGGTAAACATGTGTTTTTAATGTTTGACGACGGACAGTCATCCGATTCAAGAAAACCAACAAGATTTCTTTCTGCTCTTCGTGCTACAGTTCTTGATAAATGAGCTAAAGAAGACAATTTAGAACCTCCAGGAAGAATAAATTCCTTTAGAGGTGAAAGATTCTTATTTAACTCATTAATTTGTTTCGTAATTTCTATTACTTTTTTTTCTGAAACAAGTTTAATTCCTGGTGAACTAATTTCTCCTCCAATGTCGAACAATATGTGTTGAACTTTAGTTAAAATATTAGCGATTTTGTCAGTTTCCTTTAGTTTAAAACTATTTTTGAGTTCATGAATAAAAAGACCTATGAATGCATTTAACTCATCTACGTCTCCAAGTACGTGAATTAGCGGATGATTCTTAGATATTCTAGATCCGTTCGATATGCCTGTGTATCCACTATCCCCGGTTTTGGTTGTTACTCTTGATATTCTTGATTTCATAAAAATAAGTGTAGGATATTAATTATTCAAATTATAAATATTTACCAAAATGTTAGAACACTCAATCATATCTAAATTAATCAATATAGTTGGCTCAGAAAATCTAATACATGATAACGAGGCTTTGAGTATATACAAACAAGACGGTTTGTCTGGTTATTCTGGAAAACCTGCTGCCGTTGCTCTTCCTAACAATGAAGATCAGATAATTAAAATTCTCAAATTGTGTAATATTAATAATATACCAGTTGTTACAAGAGGATCTGGAACAGGCTTGTCTGGAGGTGCAATACCCCAAAAAGGGGCAATAGTACTTTCTACATCAAGGTTGAATAAAATTATCTCTATTGATCCTAAAAAAAGAATAGCAATAGTACAACCAGGCGTTAGGAATATTTCAGTTTCTGAAGCGGCTCATGTTCATAAGCTATTTTATGCTCCTGACCCTTCATCTCAAATAGCATGTTCAATTGGTGGGAACGTTGCTGAAAATTCTGGAGGTGTACATTGCTTAAAATATGGTCTCACACTTCACAACGTTATGCGTTTAAGAGCAATAAACATTGAGGGAGAAATTTTTGAGGCTGGATCAGAGGCTTTTGATACCCCTGGTTATGACTTAATGTCTCTGTTGGTTGGTTCCGAGGGAATGTTAGCTGTTGTCACTGAGGTTACTCTTCGTTTGATTCCAAAACCAACACATGCAAAAGTAATTCTTGCATCTTTTGATGACATTCAAAAAGCAAGTGATGCTGTCGCTGGTATAATTGCATCGGGTATAATTCCAGCAGGTTTGGAGATGATGGATCAACCGATGACAAAAGCTGTGGAAGATTTTGTTAATGCTGGATACGACCTAGATGCGAAAGCATTACTTCTATGTGAGTCTGATGGGACTCCTAGTGAAGTGGAAGAGGAAATCACGATGCTGGAAAAAATACTTACAGATTTTGGTTCAACAGAAATGAGAGTGTCAAAAGATGAAAATGAGAGGCTTTTATTCTGGTCCGGTAGAAAAAATGCATTTCCTGCATCAGGTAGAATTTCTCCAGATTATTATTGTATTGATGGAACTATTCCCAGAAGAAAATTAGGTGATATGTTATCTTTTATCTCTGGGCTTGAGAAAAAATACAACTTAAGATGTATGAATGTTTTTCATGCGGGTGATGGTAATCTTCACCCGTTAATTTTGTTTGATTCCTCCAAACCAAATGAATTTGAGGAAACAGAAAAATTTGGAGAGGAAATTCTTTTAAAATGTATAGAATTTGGAGGAACAATAACTGGTGAACATGGTGTGGGTTTAGAAAAACTTGGATCTATGTGTTCCCAATTTTCTGCATACGAGAGAGATACTTTCTTTCGATTAAAAAGTGCTTTTGACCCTAACCATTTGCTAAATCCAGGTAAAGTTATACCAACACTTGCGAGATGCGCTGAAAAGGGAAGAATGCATGTTCATAAAGGTAAAATAAGTTACCCCAATATTTCGAGATTCTAGGAGTATTTTATTAACAATTACTATTATCATAGTAATAAAGAAAATGAAGATTTTTGTTTAAACTGGTTGGATAAAGCCCAAAGAAAGATTAAGGATACTAACATTCCAATAGGTATTTCAGGGCAGAACACCAAATCTTTTTATGGTAACCCCTTTAATAAAAATTGTGTTTCAATCAATACATTAGATTACAGTGGAATTTTAGAATATGACCCATCCGAGTTGTTTGTTGTTGCACGTTCTGGAACTCCTTTGAATCAGCTAGAGGAAGTCCTACTGTCCAATAATCAAACTTTGGGATTTG
>NHHF01000025.1 GCA_002171155.1 Betaproteobacteria bacterium TMED156 | reverse complement strand
TTTTCACATACTTTGCAAACACAATGCATCTCCAATTGAGGATTGACTAGTTCAAACTCTGCTTTTTCTACTTTTTTTTGTATTCTCCCAATTGTAATTTTATCGATACTTATTTCCCTAACCTTGTTGCAGCTTCTACATATAAGAAACTGTGGAATGTCATGAGAATGTCGACACGTTATATGCGCACAAGCTATGTATTTATTGGCAAGATTAAGCTTATGCACCAAATTTTCTCTCTCTAAGAAATCTAAAATTCGGTAAACAGACATAGTTGGTATAGTTTCTTTAAATTCTTTTTTGAAAAGATCAGCTAATTCATAGGCTGATAGAGCTTTATTGGATTTAATAAGCTCACTTAAAATTTGTCTTCTTTTTGGAGTTAAACGAGTACCGTTTTCTTTGCACTGCTCTTCAGCACGATTTAAAACTTTCTTGAATTGTTGTATCATTTAATCACCGGACACCTAACTTTTTTTGCTCAACATTGCTTAATCTCGAAATAATTTAGGCCCTAAACTAAAAGGGGTTTTGCTTAAGTAACTTTCGAATTTTACATGCTTTCTTTTATTATCACAAAGTAGGATTACTAGTATTCATAATTCTCGCTAGTACTATAGTAAAATTTGATGATGAAGTTAAATATACGAAAACTCTATAAGTTTTCTTTAATAATTCTGTTGGTGCTTTTTATTGTTGATTTGTACTTAATTTTTCTTACATAGGTAGCATCAAAATAATTGAAATATAAATAACTACAAATGTCTGAACAATCCCAACAAAATTTTTCACCAAAATATAAATTAAGGTTAAATCCCCTACTTCCAATTGCAAAGTTATATTGGCGGCAGTGGATTCTTGCAACAATTTTGTTAGTATGTGCAGCCTCTGTAACATTAAGTATTCCTCTAGCATTCAGGGATCTTATAGACACAGGAGTTAACTCAGAAAAGTTGAATGAAAAATTTATAAATTTACTAATCCTAGCAATATTACTTGCTTTATTAGTTTCGGCAAGGTTTTACATTATGTCGTGGATAGGTGAAAGGGTTGTTGCCGATATTAGAAAAAAAGTTTTTAATTATGTGGTGGTTAAGCCTCCAGAGTTTTTTGAATTGCTTCAAACGGGCGAGGTTCTTTCACGTCTCACAAGTGATACAACCCTAATTCAAACACTTGTTGGTAGTAGTGTGTCCATTGCATTACGAAGTAGTGTTTTATTTTTTGGGGGTATTTTAATGATGTTAATAACAAACCCCACTCTTGCAGGTTTTATGGTCTTTTTGTTGTTTATGGTTGTTTTACCTGTTTTAGCTTTAGGTAGAAAAGTAAGAAAAATTTCTAGAACCAGTCAGGATAAGATAGCTGACGCAAGCGCAATGGCTGGTGAAGTTTTACAGAATGTTTCGACAGTCCAAGCTTTTGCTCGAGAGAGTTATGAGCAGCAGAGATTTTCTAAATTGATTGAAAAATCGTTTAGTGTTGCTAGAAAGAGAATTTTTTCAAGGTCGACCTTAACAGTTGTTGCGATAGTTCTTGCATTCTCAGTGATTATATTAACCCTATGGTTAGGAACCGGTGATGTGGTCAAAGGAAAAATGTCTGTTGGAGAACTAACACAGTTTGTTTTATTCGCCGCTTTAGTTGCAGGCTCAATTGCGGCACTTTCAGAAGTATGGGGGGATTTGCAAAGAGCTTTGGGGGCAACTGAGAGACTAACTGAATTAATGGGAGATGTGAATAGTATAAAAACTGAAAAAGAAGCTATTTATCATTCAAAAAATAATGTGGGTCCAGAAAGTATTGACAAGGTCGATGGCAATCTGACATTCGAAAATGTTTTTTTTGCTTATCCTTCTCGACCTAATCAAGATGCCTTGTCAAATATCACTTTTTCGATAAAAAAAGGTACCTCTACTGCGCTTGTGGGACCATCAGGATCTGGAAAATCTACTACTTTCTCATTAATTCTTGGATTTTGTCTTCCTCGAGAGGGAAAAATCTTGATTGACGGATCAAATATTTTATCTTTCGATTTAAATTTTTTAAGACAGTCAATTGGCTTGGTATCTCAGGAACCAGTCATATTTTCTGCAAATGCGATGGATAACATTAGATATGGAGATTTAAAAGCAAGTGACTCTGCAGTAATTGATGCTGCTAAGGCAGCTAATGCTCATCAATTCATATCAAATTTACCAAACGGTTACCATACATTTTTGGGTGAGAGAGGAGTAAGACTTTCTGGAGGTCAGAGACAAAGGATTGCGATTGCAAGAGCTTTGTTAAAAAATCCTCCAATATTATTGTTGGATGAGGCTACATCATCACTAGATTCTGAATCTGAAAAAGAAATTCAAAATGCTTTGTCGCGCCTTCTTCCAGGTAAAACTTCAATAGTTATTGCCCACAGACTATCAACAGTTACTAAAGCCGATCAGATACTTGTTTTTAACCAAGGTAAGATAATTGAGGAGGGAACTCATAAAGTCTTATCCTCCGGAAATGGTTTATACTCTCGCTTCGCATCTCGTCAGTTCTTTGGATACAACAATGTATAAACTTGGAGTAGATATTGGAGGTACAAAATTAGAGGCAGTTTTAATCTCTCAGGATAATTTAATTATTAGAAGAAAACGAGTTGCAACTCAGGCAAATTTAGGATGTTTACATATTATTAGTAGAATCGGAAAATTAGTTCAGGAAATTTTGCATGGTGAAGGCACTATCAAATACAAAGTAGGAGTTGGTTCACCAGGCTCAATTTCTCCTGAAACTGGGTTATTGAGAAATTCTAATACTCTTTGTTTAAATAATAAGCCGTTAAAAGAATTAATTGAGAGCGAGTTAAATTGCCCTGTAGTTTTAGAAAATGATGCAAATTGTTTTGCTCTAGCTGAATCATTGGAAGGAGCAGGAAAAAATTTCGACTCTGTATTTGGTATTATTTTAGGTACTGGTTGCGGAGGGGGGATAATCATTAAGGGTCAGAGACTGATCGGTAAAAATTTTATTGCAGGTGAGTGGGGGCATCACTCAATAGATATTAATGGACGAGAATGTTGGTGTGGAAAAAAAGGATGTGTGGAAACTTACTTATCTGGATCCGGAGTTGAAAAACAGTACTATGAATTAACAGGAAAACACATAAGTGCAAGAGAAATATTTTCTTCCGAAACAAAGTTTGCAATCCAAATAAAAGATTCCTTTTATGAAATGTTTGGAAGAGGAGTAGCAAATGTATGTAATATTTTGGATCCTGACGTTATAGTTGTTGGAGGAGGATTGAGTAATGTCTTGAACTTATATGATCTAGGCTTGGAATCGCTAAAAAAATATACTTTTACTTCAAATTTGCGAACTAAGTTAGTAAAGAATTTGTTGGGCGATTCGGCGGGTGTTATTGGAGCGGCTCATCTTACAGACAAGTTAGTTTTTTAATCTCCACCCAATTGAAATTAGGTAAATACAAATAATACTGATTGTTAGTGCCGAAAAATTACAAATGAACATACTTAACCACGGTGAAACATCTGATATGCCAAATACGCCAAATCGAAAACCATCAATCAAGTAAAAAAAAGGATTAAATTGACTAACGATTCTCCATGCATCCGGCAAATTATTAGTTGAAAAAAACACTCCGGCTAAAAGTGTCAAGGGATTAATTAAAAAACTTTGAAAAGCAGAAATCTGGTCATATTTCTCAGCGTAAATACCTGCTATTATCCCCAATCCACCCATTATTATGCATGATGTTAATGCAAACCATAATGTCCAAAGGGGATACTTTAAAGGAGTTTGGACTACAAATAGACAAAAGAACCAAAGGGCTAGACCACATGCTAAACCTCTCACAATTGAACCTCCAAGATATCCAATAAACCATTGCCAGGGCCTCATTGGTGAGAGCATTAAAAAGATTAAATTACCACTAATTTTGCTTTGGGTTAAGCTTGAGCTAGTATTGGAAAAAGCATTTTGTTGAAGAGTCATCATGATAAGACCAGGCACTAAAAATGAAGAATAACTCACACCAGGTAAAGGTTCAATTCTGCCATTAAGCAAAAAAGAAAAGATTACTAGAAAAAGTAACGAAGATACAACCGGTGCAAGTATAGTTTGAACCCAGACCTTTCCAAATCTCAAGACTTCCTTTTTAAGTAAAGACATAACGGCAAAAAATTCATTACCCTTGATCAATTTAAAATTGTAAGATTTTTTTCTGTTTATCATTGAATTGATCTATGTTTGTTAATGACATCATTCAATTTTTTTGCTTCTTTTGTTGCTGAGTCAATCCAATTATCATCATTTGAAGCAAAGATTATTGACCTGGAAGCATTAATCAAAACATTATTTTCATCTTTAGTAGCATTTACAACTTCTGCAATAGATCCTCCTTGTTTTCCAATTCCAGGTATTAAAAGGGGTAATTTTGGACAAATCCTTTTAATATTTAGAAGTTCTTCAATAACTGTTGCTCCAACAACTAATCCTACTTGCTTATTAAAATTGCACTCATTCATGGCAAATTTTGCGATTCTTTCGAAGAGTTTCTCACCATTTTTAAGTTCAAGATTTTGAATTTCATCAGCCCTAGGATTGGAAGTGCGGCATATAACATATATCCCCTTTTCTTTTCTGGACAAAAATGGACTTAAACTTTCAAAACCCATATATGGATTAACAGTTGTAGCATGAGCATTATAGCGATCAAATATTTCACAGGCATAATGTTGAGCAGTTGTTCCGATATCGCCTCTTTTTGCATCTATTATCAAAATATGATTTGGAAAATTTTTAACGATCCAAGAAGTTAAATTTTCTAATGCTGTTTCACATGCAATTGAGGAAAACATTGCAACTTGAGGCTTAAATGCTGCGCAATAAGGAGCTGTTACCTCAATTATTTTTTTACAAAATTTTTCAACAGTACCTTCTCTATTTTTTTTTAACTCTGGTATCAGCTCACTTGGAAAATTATTCAAATTTGGATCAATACCAACACAAAGCGAAGATTTAAGTCTATCAATTGTTTCATTAAGCTTTTGATCAAAATATTTCATTTTTTTTTACTTCAGATCATATATTAGTTGAGTATAACTAAGCTACAAAAAAAAAGGGCTTCAAAATTTGAAGCCCCTGTATTTAGGAGGAAAAAAGGAATGTAGGAATTACATTCCCATACCACCCATACCGCCCATACCACCCATACCACCCATACCGCCCATACCACCCATACCATCCATACCACCACCACCTGGGGCCTCAGCACCCTTTTCTTCGACGAGTTCTGAAATCATGGCTTCGGTAGTTAACATTAGACCTGCTATTGATGCTGCGTTTTGGATTGCAGTTCTTGTAACTTTAGTTGGATCCACGACCCCCATGGAAACTAGGTCACCATATTCGCTGGTAGCAGCGTTATATCCCTCATTTCCATCAAGATCAAGAACCTTGTTAACTACAACACTGGGTTCATCACCACTGTTGTAAACAATTTGACGAAGTGGTTCCTCTATTGAACGCATAACAATCTGAATACCTGCGTCCTGGTCAGAATTGTCGCCTTTAACTTTAACTCCGTTGCGAGCTCTTAAAAAAGCGACACCTCCTCCAGCAACAATTCCCTCTTCAACAGCCGCTCTAGTCGCATGAAGTGCATCTTCGACTCTAGCTTTTTTTTCTTTCATTTCAACTTCGGTTGCCGCACCCACTTTGATGACTGCAACACCCCCAGCTAATTTAGCCACTCTTTCTTGCAGCTTTTCTCTATCGTAATCACTTGTTGCCTCATCAATTTGAACTCTGATTTGTTTAACTCGCGCTTCGATATTTTTTGTTTCACCTTCGCCATCAATAATGGTTGAATTTTCTTTACCAATTTCAACTCTTACACAACCACCAAGATCATCAAGACTTGTTTTTTCAAGAGTCATTCCGGTTTCTTCTGATATTACAACACCTCCAGTTAGAATGGCCATATCTTCAAGCATAGCTTTTCGTCTATCACCGAAACCAGGAGCTTTTACAGCACATGTTTTTAGAATTCCGCGAATATTATTGACAACTAATGTGGCTAATGCTTCACCTTCGACGTCTTCTGAAACAATAAGTAATGGTCTACCAGCTTTAGCAGCGGCTTCTAGGACTGGAAGTAAATCTTTAATGTTAGAAATTTTCTTATCATGAAGAAGAATAAAAGGATTTTCTAAAACAGTTACTTGCTTGTCATGATTATTTATGAAATATGGAGATAAATACCCTCTGTCAAATTGCATACCTTCGACAACATCAAGTTCGTTAATTAGAGACTTTCCATCTTCGACAGTGATTACTCCCTCTTTACCAACTTTTTCCATTGATTCTGAAATTATTTCACCAATTTCTTCATCAGAGTTTGCTGAAATAGATCCGACCTGAGCTATTTCCTTGGTGGTGGTACATGGTTTGCTTATATCTTTTAACTGTTCAACAATGGCATTTACAGCTTTATCAATACCACGTTTAAGGTCCATAGGATTCATTCCAGCCGCCACATATTTCATTCCCTCTCTTACAATACTTTGAGCTAGAACAGTCGCAGTGGTCGTTCCATCACCGGCGTTATCAGATGTTTTGGATGCAACTTCTTTAACCATTTGAGCACCCATGTTTTCAAATTTATCCTTAAGTTCAATTTCTTTTGCAACAGATACTCCATCTTTTGTAACTGTTGGAGCACCAAAAGACCTTTCAAGAACTACATTTCTGCCTTTGGGCCCTAGTGTTACCTTCACGGCATTTGCTAATAAATTGACACCTGTGACCATTTTTGATCGGGCATCTTCGCTAAATAAAACATGTTTTGCTGCCATTTTTGTTATTCTCCTTGATACAAATGAATCTAATCTTCAATTATGGCCATAATGTCATCTTCTCTAAGAACGAGAAGTTCATCACCATCGACCTTGACTGTTTGTCCCGAATATTTACCAAATAGAACCTTGTTTCCAACCTCTAAATCCATAGGCCTAGTGTTGCCATCATCAAGGATTTTTCCATTGCCTATAGCAACAACTTCTCCTTGGTCAGGTTTCTCAGTGGCATTATCGGGAATTACAATGCCGGATGATGTGGTTCTCTCGTTGTCAAGCCTTTTTATTACAATTCGATCATGCAGGGGACGCAATTTCATAAAAACACGCTCCAAATTAAATGTTAAAAAAAATTAGCACTCATTTTAAAGAGTGCTAATTTATAGGTGAGGATGGTAGTTTAAAAAATCAAGTGTAATATTGAAAATTTAAAATCAAATCTATGCAGTTGTGTAAAACTTACCTTGCTTTTCCAAAGCAGCTTGACATTCAATGCATCTTATTTTGCCCAACTTTAGTCTTGCACCAGGAATAGACTCTGAACATTCTATACAATGTTGGCCATCAAAATCGGGATCAGTTTCTGGTGCCGTTTTTCTCCTTGCAATTTCAAGTGCATCTTCATTAAATTGGGCTTCAATAGCAGAAGCTCTATCACTCTCATCGGTGAGTTCGAAAAAATTTTCATTTTTTTCAAGTGCCACTTGATTCTCCTTAACTGATTATTTACTGAATGAGAAAATTAGATTAATAAAACAATAAT
>NHHF01000024.1 GCA_002171155.1 Betaproteobacteria bacterium TMED156 | reverse complement strand
TAATCAACAACATATTTAGTCCAAGTAATATATAATAAGAATAGATAGATAAGGTAATTATAGCTAATCATAACTGTTTTTTTTGTTTGTTCTAATTCCGCTGGAACATCCAATTATTTACAAAGTAGAACTTGTTTTTTATTAAAATGCTTATTAGTTAAAACAAGTTCATTATTTCCGGAGAGTACCTCGAAGCGGACTCCTGGTAAGATTTTAAGAGATTGTTTTTTAATTTGATAAAAGTAAACGAAATTCCAATTTTATATATACGGCAGCTGAAGAGTAATAGTAAATTTATTTTCATTTACATGTTTATATATGAATACTTTACGCACATTTTTAATTCAAAATCTGTTAAACCAACAATTCTAGAAAATACTCTCGAAAACAACCGCTTCCACTTAACCTTGAGCATAAGCAAGCTCGGGAATTGGAGATACAAAAATGAAGAGAATGCTATTCAATGCGACGCACGCAGAGGAATTAAGGGTAGCTACAGTTGATGGACAAAAATTAATTGATTTTGATGTAGAAGTTGCTGGTAGAGAACAAAAAAAGAGCAATGTTTACAAGGGTGTCGTCACTAGGATTGAGCCTAGTCTAGAAGCCTGTTTTGTAAATTATGGGGAAGAAAGACATGGCTTTCTTCCGTTCAAAGAAATTGCCAAAGAATTCCAAAAATCTTCATTTTCAACTAATTCAGATCAAAAAAATAAAGCCCCAATAATTGAGGGTACAGAGGTTCTCGTCCAAATCGAGAAAGAAGAGCGAGGTAATAAAGGTGCTGCTCTCACAACTTATATTTCGCTAGCAGGTAGATACCTAGTTCTTATGCCTAATAATCCCAGAGGAGGAGGCGTATCAAGAAGGATAGAAGGTGAAGAGAGGCAAGAACTAAAAGATACGATTGATAAGCTCAATTTGGTTAGTGGGATGAGTGTGATCGCCAGAACAGCAGGTATTGGTAGATCACTTGATGAATTACAATGGGATTTGACGTATTTAATACAACTCTGGAATGCCATTAGTGGGGCAAAATCATTGCAACCTGGAGCTTATTTAATTTTTCAGGAATCAAGCTTAGTCATACGTGCAATTAGAGATTACTTCCATCCAGAAATTGGTGAAATACTAGTTGATACTGATGAAATTTTTGATCAAGCCAAGCAATTTATGCAGCATGTCATGCCAGATATGGAAAATAGGGTAAAAAAATATTCTGAAGATTATCCACTTTATTCTAGATATCAAATTGAACATCAAATTGAAACTGCCTACTCCAGGGTAGTTCAGTTGCCTCTTGGTGGAGCAATTGTTATTGATCATACTGAAGCTTTAGTTGCAATTGACGTTAATTCTGCGAGATCAACAAAAGGGACTGATATTGAAGACACAGCGTTTAAAACAAATCTTGAAGCTGCAGAGGAAATAGGAAGACAGCTCAGGCTAAGAGATTTAGGAGGACTTATTGTAATAGATTTTATAGATATGGAAGCAACTAAAAATCAACGTGATGTTGAAAATTGTCTAAAAGATTCACTTTCTATCGATAGAGCTAGAGTACAAATGGGAAGAATTTCTAGGTTTGGTTTAGTTGAATTGTCTAGACAGAGGTTAAGACCGGCACTAAACGAGGGGTCACATATTATTTGTGGTAGATGCAATGGTGTTGGAGTCATAAGGGATATTAATTCAAGTGCACTGCACATACTCAGAATAATTCAGGAAGAGTCAATAAAGGAGGGAACTTCCTCGATTTATGTACAAGTTCCAATAGAGGTAGCTACATTTTTGCTCAACGAAAAGAGAACAGATCTTGCGACTTTGGAAGTTCAATTAAAAGTCACAGTAATATTAATTCCTAATAAATTCATCGAGACACCAAACTATTCAATTGAAAGAATAAAATTCGAGGATCCTAGACTTGATGAAAATAAGCCCAGTTATAAAATAATTGATACTCCAAGCTCAGATTTAATGCTAAATAATGGAAAAAAAAGGGGCCATCCTAGTAACATCCAAAAAGCAGTAATAAAAGGTATAGAGTCACAAACTCCAGCTCCAGTAAATAGAAGCGGTAAGTCCGAGAATTTTATCTCAAAAATCTTCAAGCTTTTAATATCTCCATTTAAATCTGAGAAGAAAACAAAGAAAACAAAGAAAATTATTAAACATAGAACTTCAAACAAAAGAAAACAAAAAATTGATTCTATTCAAAATAATCGTAAGCCTAATCTACCTTATAAAAAAGATAAGAGAAAAAACACAACATCCTCAACAGAACAAAAAAAATCCTCCTTCACATCTCAAAATGACAAAATTAACAGAAAAGATAATCAACCCAGAGCAAAAAACTCAAATGATAACGTAAATATTATTGCAAATTCCGTCAAAAATAATTCTAATGATAAAGACAAAAATCTTACTAGAAGTGAAGAAAAACAATCATCAACCTCAAATGAACAATCAAGCGACCGTTTAAGGAAAAGAAAGAGAAAACCTACAAGAGTTAGGGATGAGAAATCTGAAACATTTGTTAAGTCTGAAAAAAATATTTCAAACATTAAGCCTGATATTAAAAATCTTGGAAAAACAACTGCAAATGACATGGCCTTACCCACAATATCTAATGAAAGTCAGCCCTTTACAGGAGCTGATATTGACAACAATTTGAAAACAAATAAGATCGAAGATAAAGATGCTGTTTTAAATGAAACTAAACAAGAAAAAAAAGATCACTCTTTAGTTGATTTAGAAAAAAATATCAAATCTTCTGGGCTTGAGTGGATACAAACAAAACATCGACATAAAGTAATTCCAAACGATGACTCAAAAAAATTGGGTAGGAAGATTGAAAGGAAGAAAGAACTCGTTTCTTCAATGAGTGATTTAAAAATGATAGAAACTAAAAAATAAAAATTAACATTACAGCAAAAAAATGCACTCGAAAAAATTCATAAAAATTATAGACGCTTCAAAATTACGGAATTTGAATAAGTCTGACGAAATCCCTATAAAAGAGTTTAAAGATGACTTCATTCTAGATAATATGGGAAGACAATTGACTGACTTGAGAATATCCTTAATAGATAAGTGTAATTTTCGATGTTCATATTGTATGCCAAAATCTGTCTTCAATAAAAATTATAGGTATTTAAAAGACAATCAAATGCTGTCATTTTCTGAAATTATCCTTCTTGTAAAGGCTTTTGCTACTCTAGGTGTTGAGAAAATAAGATTGACTGGTGGTGAACCATTACTCAAGAAAAATATTGAAAAGCTCGTTTCTGAAATAAATTTAATTAAAACTACAAAAAATTTACCAATTGAAATAGCTCTGACTACAAATGGCACCTTACTTAAGAAAAAAGCTAGAGATTTATTTAATGCCGGTTTAAAAAGAGTTACTGTGAGCTTAGATTCTATCGATCAAAAAATTTTTGAGTCCATGTCTGACTCAAAATTTAAAGTTGGTAAGGTTCTCAAAGGGATTGAGCATGCCGTGAATATAGGATTGAACGTAAAAATTAATATGGTTGTGAAAAAAGGAATTAACGAAAATCAAATTCTTCCTATGGCAACTTATTTTAAAAATAGAGCTATACCACTTAGGTTCATTGAATTTATGGATGTTGGATCAACAAATGCTTGGAGACCTGAAAAAGTAGTAACTTCAAAGGAGATTGTTAAAATACTCCAACAAAATTATGGTATACGTTATATTGGTCGCGATAATGTTAATGAGGTCTCTGAAAGATGGAGATATGAAGACGATCAGTCTGAGGTGGGCTTAATTTCTTCTGTGAGTAAACCATTCTGTTCAAATTGCTCTAGAGCTAGAATTTCAGCTGATGGCTTTCTTTATACATGTCTTTTTTCATCTTACGGAAACGACTTAAAGCCTTTAATTAGGGCTGTAAACTATCTAGATGAAAAAAAATTCATGGACCAAAATTTGGAATTAATTCAAGCCTTAACAAATAAAATTGCAATGATTTGGGGTAAACGTCAGGATCAATACTCAAACTTGAGATATTTGAATTCTGGATATACATCTAATACAAAGAAACAAAAAATTGAAATGAGTTATATTGGTGGTTAATTTTTTACTGACGTTTTTTTAAGTGAAGTGGCCCTGGTAAAGAAGAAAAATAAGCTGAAATATTAATAATATCTTCCCTTGAAAGAGTTCCAGCTATTCCAGACATAACTGCATTATTACGGGCACCGGATTTGTAATCATTAAGGGCTTGCTGTAAGTAGTCTTGGTGTTGACCAGCAAGTATTGGATAGGAAGGGAAAATTCCATTAATTCCATCTTTTCCATGACAGCCAGCACAAATTCCCTCAGCTTTTTGTTTACCAGATTCAATGTCCAATGCAACTGAATTGGTAAGAAGACCAAAATATAAAAAAATTGAACAAAAAGTAATTTTAGAGTAACGCATAATACCTCTCAGATTTAATTATCTTTGCAAGCTGTAAAAAGCCGCAACATCAGCAATATCTTGGTCAGTCATTGATCCTGCTACAGCTCTCATACTGGGATGACTCCTTTGCTCACCCCTGTATGCTTTCAATGATGAAATTATATATTCTTTTCTTTGCCCTGCAATCAATGGCACTCTATAGGTTTTTGGAAATGCGGTTTTATACTCAGAAATACCATGACAACCAACACACATGGAGATTTTATTTCTGCCAGCTTCAACGTCTCCAATAACTTCGGCTTTCAGAGGTGAGCTTATGTCTAAGAGAACGAAAGCTGAGATTAAAAAAAGGAATTTTAAATAGTAGCCAAAAACATATCGCTTTTTTAAAAAAAATCTTCTCACCCTAATCTCCAATTGTATGATATGAATAAGTGTAACACTATGTTCAATAATTATTTAGAAAGACCTTCTAAAAGAAAGCCATTTAATCTTCTCACAAATGAAGCTGGGTCCTCTGGCTGTCCTCCTTCTGCAAGTAATGCTTGATCAAACAACAAATTGACTAAATCGTTAAAAACTTGAGAGATTCCGTCCGATACTTCTCTGCCATCCGCTCCTACTATCTGACCTCCTCCATTATCAGACTCTCTCATTAAAGCTTCAACAATTGGATGAGATGGGTTAAGTTCTAAAATAGGTTTTCTATCAGGTACACTCTGACCAGCTGACTTCAATAGTCGTTCTAAGTGGCCACTAACATCATTTTCTTCCGAAACAAGACAACAAGCTGAATCAGTAAGTCTTTTAGTTAAACGCACATCCTTTATTTTTTCACCAAGTATCTTCTTGGCTTTTTCAATAACTGGCTTTGCTTTTGATTCCACCTCCTTAAGTTTGTCAAAAGACTTATCTTTGTCCTTTTCAGAAATTATTTTTTCTAAATCTAATGAACCTTTAGTTACAGACTGAATAGTTTTTCCATCATATTCTGTTAAAAAATTAAGCATCCATTCGTCAACACGATCAGTGAGATAAAGAACTTCAATTTCTTTCTTTTTAAAAATTTCTAAGTGAGGGCTAAATTTAACTGTTTGAAGATTCTCTCCGGTAATTACAAAAATATTTTCCTGACCAGGTTTCATCCTCGCAACGTAATCTTTGAAAGTCACACTTGACTTGTTTTCATCAAAGGAGCTTTTGAATTTGATTAATTCAGCGATTTTATCTTTATTACCCATATCCTCACCAAATCCCTCTTTCAAACACTGGCCAAATTCACTCCAAAAAAGATCGTAATCTCCTGGTTTATTTTTCATAAGATCTAAAAGCAACTTAAGAGTTCTCTTGGCACAGCTTTCCCTTATAGCCTTTATATCGCGGCTTTCTTGTAAAATCTCTCGAGAAACATTGAGAGGTAGATCAGAGGAGTCAACAACTCCTTGAACAAATCTCAAATAATTAGGTAGTAATTGCTCAGCATCATCCATAATAAAAACGCGTTTTATATAAAGCTTAAGACCATGTCTTTGTTGTCTATCATATAAATCAAAAGGAGCTTTTTTTGGAATATACAACAACTGAATATATTCTGACCTTCCTTCAACTTTATTGTGAGTAAATGTTAAAGGACTGTCACTTAGATTAGAAAAACTTTTAAAAAAGTCAAAATATTCCTCTTCAGTTATATTATGTTTAGCTCTTGTCCATAGTGCAGATGCTTTTGTAACCAATTCGAACTCATCTATTTCAATATAAGCAGATTTTTTCTCATCCCATTCTCTTTTTTTCATGAAAATAGGAATTCCTATATGATCAGAGTAACGTTTGATGATTTCTTTTAATTTCCAGTGTGATAATAAGTCATCAAATTCTTCATTAGAAGATTCTTTTTCAGAATTTTTTTCTCTTAAAAACAGAATAACCTCAGTTCCTCGTTCAGGTTTTTTTATCTTTTGTATACTAAAACCGTTTGTCCCATCAGACTCCCAGGACACACCTTCAGCATCCGTAACCCCTGCTCTCCTAGTCTTCACGATAACCTTTGAAGCAACAATAAAAGAAGAATAGAATCCAACTCCAAATTGACCGATCAAGGCAGAGTCTTTGGCAGCATCTCCAGATAAACGACTGAAAAACTCTTTTGTACCTGATTTCGCAATAGTACCTAAGTTAGATACAACCTCTTCCCTGGACATTCCAACACCATTGTCAACAACAGTGATGGTTCTCTTCTTTTCATCGAACTCTACTTGAATTTTTAAATCTGAGTTACTTTCATACAAACTATCATCAGCAAGTGCTTCAACCCTTAATTTGTCACAAGCATCCGAAGCATTAGAAATTAATTCTCTTAGGAAAATATCTCTATTACTGTATAAAGAATGAATCATTAATTTAAGTAACTGACTTACCTCTGTTTGAAAAGCTAGTGTTTCTTTGGCCATTTAAATCCCTTAGTAGAGTATTAATTCTGTTTAATGCTAAATATGTTTAGGCTAAAAGTGAAATTTCAAGTTATTTAATTCAAAGCTTTTATTTTGGTTATATTAAATTTACATCGTAAAAACTTACCTTTTCTGCCTCTTTTGGAAATGTATTCAAATAAATCATTTCTGGATAATTTTTGCTGTTTTAACTTTTGGTTTTTGGTGAACCCTTGAAGAACAAGTCCCTTTAATCCAACCATATCAATGGAAATCAACTCGTCTTCCGAAGTTAACGTAATTAAACAAACACCTCTACCTCCGCTTAAAAGTTGTTTTATTTCATTTTGCCCGAAAATTATCAGTCTTTGTAATTTTGACAAAATAGCTATTGCATTATTCCCCCCCTCTACAAAATTCATTGATATAGGGGAATCATTAACGTCAAGATTAAGGAAGTGCTTACCTGAACGGTTTCTCGATAACAAAGATTCTAGCTTAGTTATAAAACCCAGTCCTTTTTTGGTTGTCAATAAAAAGAAATCCTTCATAGATCCTGCTGCATATGTTATCAAACTTTCACCGGGTTCAAGGTCAATTAAGGAAGTAAAAGGGATACCATCTGTTCTTCCACCCGGCAAAATTCTAATCGCTACAGTGTAGCTCCTGCCGGCAGTTGATATACTCACAACATGGTCTAATGTGCTACATTCATACGTTGAGTGTAGATTGTCTCCTGTTTTAAAATTAAATGACATGTTTTCGTGACCATGTCCTTGTCTAATACGTACCCAACCATTTTCCGAAATAATTACAGTTACAGGCTCATTAGATGGCTCCTTAGTTACCGAAGCTACTTCATCTTCTTTTATTAAAGTTCTTCTTTTATCACCAAATTTTTCTGTATCAAGACCAACTTCCCTAACAACAAGCTGTTTTAAGAAACGTTCATTTTTTAGTATTCTATTTAAATCTTTAGAAATTTTATTTTTTTCTTTGAACTCTGTTTTGATTTTAATGAACTCCATTCTAGCTAATTGTTTCAGTCTGATGTCTAAAATATCATCTGCTTGTTCATTTGAAATATCAAGTTTTTCGATCAGAAGTAGTTTGGGGTCTTCACTTTCTCTGATTATTGAAATTACCAGATCTATTGATTCAAGAGCCTTAAGTCTTCCATTGAGAATGTGCAACCTTTCGGTGATTTTTTGTAATCTATGCTTGGTTCTTTTCTTTGTGGTTGAAACTCTGAATTTTGTCCAGTTTCGTATTAATTCCCCAAAACTAAAAAGTTTTGGTTTTCCAATTTCGTTTATAGCAACTAAATTAATTGAAACAGTACTTTGCAAAGATGTTTGACTTAATAAAAAACTTGTGAAGTCTTTCCTGTTTACTCTTGAGCTTTTTGGTTCGAAAACAAGTCTTACAGCATAATCTTTACCAGACTCGTCCCTTACAGAAGCTAATTTTCCTAAAACTAATTGCTTGCTCTGTGTTTGAAGTGAGGTTAGAGTTTTTTTTCCATTTTTTAATTTTGGATTTGTCAAATCTTCTATTTCTTCTAAGATTTTTTTTGAAGAAACACCTGGAGGTAGCTCGTAAACTACCAATTGCCATTGACCTCTTGCTAAATCTTCAAATTTCCATCTTGCTTGAGTTCTAAGAGTCCCTTTACCTGTAAGATACAGATCTCGTATATGGGCTTTTGAAGATATTATTTGTCCTCCTCCCGGATAATCAGGGCCATTAATAAGGTTAATTAAGTGCTCATCTGTTACTTTCGGATTATTAAGTAATTCAATTACAGCTTGAGCAACATCACAAAGATTATGTGGAGGAATTTCTGTCGCCATTCCAACTGCTATACCTGATGCGCCATTTAAAATACAGACTGGTAATCTTGCAGGAAAACGATCCGGTTCAAAAAATGAACCGTCATAATTTAATTTGAAATTGACTGTTCCTTCATCAACCTCAGACAACAATATTTCTGAAAAATTGGTTAACCTTGCTTCTGTATATCTCATTGCTGCTGCACCATCACCATCTCTGGACCCAAAATTTCCATGACCATCAATAAGAGGATATCTAAGCGAAAAATCTTGTGATAATCTTACTAGAGCATCATATGCGGATTGGTCACCATGAGGGTGGAATTTTCCTAAAACATCTCCTACTACCCTGGCT
>NHHF01000023.1 GCA_002171155.1 Betaproteobacteria bacterium TMED156 | reverse complement strand
TCAATCAAAGGGCCTTTAACTACTCCAGTTGGAGGGGGAATTAGATCTTTAAATGTTGCTTTGAGACAAAATCTTGATTTGTATGTATGTTTACGCCCGATTAAGTATTTTGATGGAGTACCAAGTCCATTGAAGGAACCAGAAAATACAGATATGGTTATATTTAGAGAAAATTCTGAGGATATATATGCCGGAATAGAGTTTGAAGCTGGCTCTGACAAGACAAAAAAACTTATTAATATATTGAGCAACGAATTTGATGTTAAAAAAATTAGATTTCCTGACACTTCTGCACTTGGAATTAAGCCCGTATCTCAAGAAGGAACGAGAAGATTAGTGAAAAAAGCTTTAGATTATGCGATTGAAAATAATAAGAACTCTGTAACACTTGTGCATAAAGGTAACATCATGAAGTTTACTGAAGGGGCTTTTAGAGATTGGGGTTATGAATTAGCCAGTCAAGAATATAATGCAAAACCATTTGAAGGTGGAGGGTGGGTCCAAATTACCAATCCAAACTCTGGGTATCCAATAATAATCAAAGATGTTATTGCAGATGCTTTTCTTCAACAAATTTTATTGAGGCCTAAAGAATACAGTGTAATTGCAACACTTAATTTGAATGGTGATTACATATCAGACGCTTTGGCAGCTCAAGTAGGTGGAATTGGAATCGCCCCTGGAGCTAATTTGTCGGATGATGTAGCTGTATTTGAGGCAACACACGGTACTGCACCAAAATATGCTGGAAAAGACTACGTAAATCCTGGATCAATCATATTGTCAGCTGAAATGATGTTACGTCACATTGGTTGGAAAAATGCAGCTGACTTAATACTAAGTGGAATGACAAATGCAATAAAAGATCAGAGGGTAACATATGATTTCGCAAGACTAATGCCAGACGCAACACAAATTTCTTGTTCAGAGTTTGGGCATGCAATTATTAAAGGCATGACTAAACCATAACATTCCAGAAACTAATTCAGAATGCTTTAACTTTAGGTTACAATTTAATTAGTTAAGCAACCGGCGCGATATTAGATGCTTGTTTACCTTTTGGACCTTGAACAATATCAAATTGGACTTTTTGTCCTTCTTTCAAAGATCTAAAACCAGCCGATTGTATCGCTGAAAAGTGTGCAAAAACGTCTTCACCACCTTCGTCGGGGGTAATAAATCCAAAACCTTTAGCATCATTAAACCACTTAACTGTACCTGTAGACATACTTCATTTCCTTAAACAAAACCAAAAAAACACCCGTCTTTTTAAAACATATAAACCAAATGCATAAAACATCACATCATTTTAGTCATTATCAATATATTTAGTCTGGCGCACTATTACTAATGTATCATATTAGCTTAATAGCCCTTTGTCTATACTGGATTATAAGTAGTTTTCTTGCATATTTTTTTAATGCAATTTATGTTTATTATTATGTATGAGTATTAATACGCAAGATGATGTAGTAATTGAAGAGAAAAAGCTGGGTCTTAAACCACCCCCACTTTATGAAGTTGCTTTGCTTAACGATGATTACACCCCTATGGAATTTGTTATTTTAGTTTTGCAGAAATTCTTTAAAATGGACCGTGATGCAGCAACACATGTTATGTTAAAGGTTCATAAAGAGGGAAGAGGAGTTTGTGGTGTGTTTCCAAAAGATGTTGCATCAACTAAAGTTAATCTAGTTAAAAACTTTTCAAAATCTTATCAACACCCCTTACAGTGCATAATGGAGAGAGCATGATTTCGCAGGAACTTGAAGTAACTTTACACATGGCCTTTGTTGAGGCCCGACAACAAAGACACGAATTCATAACTGTTGAGCATTTGTTGCTTGCGCTAATTGACAATCCCTCTGCATCCAATATTCTTCAAGCATGTGCAGTTAATAGCGATGAATTAAAAAAGGCTCTCACCAATTTTATCAAGGAGAATACTCCAATTGTGGGAGGGGTTGAGGAAGTTGAAACACAACCGACTTTGGGTTTTCAGAGAGTAATTCAGAGAGCTATCATGCATGTTCAGTCAACTTCCAATGGAAAAAAAGAAGTAAACGGTGCAAATGTTTTGGTTGCTATATTCGGTGAAAAGGATTCACATGCCGTCTATTACCTTCATCAGCAAGGAATTACTAGGTTGGATGTTGTCAATTTCATTGCGCATGGAATATCAAAAGTTCCTCCAGCAACAAATCAAACTCAGACAAATGAGACTACCGCTACAGAAACTGAAAATATCAATCCCAATAACAGCAATAATGCTTCTTCCACTCAGCCAACTCCACTTGATCAATATGCACAGAATCTTAATATTCTCGCAAAAAAAGGAAAAATTGATCCATTGATTGGCAGAGAACCAGAAGTAGAGAGAGTTGTTCAAGTTTTGTGCAGGAGAAGAAAAAATAATCCACTTCTTGTTGGTGAGGCTGGTGTTGGTAAGACTGCTATTGCCGAAGGACTTGCTTGGAGGGTTACAAAAGAGGAAGTTCCTGAAATATTGTGTACATCTATTGTCTACACACTTGACATGGGGGCTCTACTTGCTGGAACAAAGTACAGAGGTGATTTTGAACAGAGATTGAAAGCTGTTCTTAATCAATTACAAGAGGAACCAAACGCAATTCTATTTATTGACGAGATACACACATTGATTGGAGCTGGTTCTGCTTCTGGTGGGACTCTTGATGCATCAAATTTACTAAAGCCAGCACTTTCTTCAGGAGCTCTTCGCTGCATCGGAGCTACAACCTATACAGAATTTAGAGGTATTTTTGAGAAGGATCATGCTTTGTCCAGAAGATTTCAAAAAATTGAGGTCTTGGAACCGTCTGTTGATCAAACAATTCAGATTCTTAGAGGTTTGAAATCAAGGTTTGAAGAGCATCACAAAGTTAAATACCAATCTGGAGCTCTTCTTGCTGCGGCTGAATTATCTGCGAAATATATTAACGATCGTCACCTCCCTGATAAAGCTATCGACGTTATTGATGAAGCTGGAGCCGCCCAAAGGATTTTGCCCAAGAGTAAAAAAAAGAGAACTATTGGAAAATTAGAAATTGAAGATATTGTTTCCAAAATTGCTCGAATTCCACCTCAAACAGTAAGTGTTGATGACAAAAAAGTTCTATCTAAATTAGATAGAAATTTAAAAAATGTTGTATTTGGACAAGATCTTGCTATTGATGCTTTAACTTCAGCAATAAAGATGTCACGTTCTGGGCTGGGAAAGAAAGAAAAACCAATAGGAAGTTTCCTTTTTTCGGGTCCTACTGGTGTTGGAAAAACTGAGGTAGCTAAACAGCTAGCCTACCTTTTAGGTATCGATTTAATCAGATTTGATATGTCAGAATATATGGAGAGGCACTCAGTATCACGTCTTATAGGGGCTCCTCCAGGTTATGTTGGCTTTGACCAAGGAGGGTTATTGACGGAATCAATTACTAAAACTCCTCATTCTGTTCTACTTCTTGATGAAATTGAAAAAGCTCATCCTGATGTTTTTAGCCTTTTATTACAGGTAATGGACCACGGTAAGTTAACTGACAATAACGGAAGAAAAGCTGTCTTTACAAATACAATAATAATCATGACAACAAATGCTGGTGCTGAAACTTTAAATCGCAACTCTATTGGGTTCTCAAACTCAATAGAGCAAGGTGATGAGATGGCTGATATAAAAAAAATGTTTTCCCCAGAGTTTAGAAACAGATTAGATGCAATTGTTTCTTTTCAGCCTCTTCCTGAAGAGGTTATTCTTAGGGTGGTTGATAAATTCCTTATAGAATTAGAGGAACAACTTCATGAAAAGAAAGTTGAAATTTCAGTCTCTGATAACGTTAAAGGCTACCTTGCAAAAAATGGTTTTGACCCCGCTATGGGAGCTAGACCAATGCAAAGGTTGATTCAGGATTCAATAAGAAAACTTCTCGCTGATGAGCTTCTGTTTGGAAGACTGGTCAATGGAGGCAGGGTTGATATTAAATTAGATTCCAAGTCAGAAAAAATTATTTTAAAATGGCCTTCCCAATCACAAAACAAGTCAGGCCCAAAATCAAAAAAATCCATTGAACCACTTGAATTGTAATTGAAAAGTTTTTGTTTTTTGATGAACCAATTTACTAATTTTTTTTTTGTAGTTTTTATCGGATTTCATGTTCCATTTGTTTTTGCTGAAAATCTTCAAACCAAATATTTAGCTTCCCTTTGTCTATCTTGTCATGGGTCAGATAAAACCTCGTATGGTATTGTGCCTTCTCTTTCCGGATATGATAGTGAAAAACTTATTAATTATTTTGTCCAGTCTGCTAAACCTGAGAACAAATCAAGTGTAATGCATAAAATTGCTAAAGGTTATACATCTGAAGAAATAAAATCTATCGCTAATTATTTCGAAAAACAATAAATTTTAAGTATATATATTCCTATGTTGATAATTTAAACATGCTAAACAGAAGAAATTTTTTAATCAAATCCTCCGGGATAATTGCTCTTCCAACTTTACCTACATTAGTTGGCTGCTATTCAGTTGAGAAACCAAAAAAAATTCCAAAAAAAAATTTGGTTGGATCAGTTGTTGTAATTGGTGGTGGTTTTGGAGGTGCTACAGCCGCTAAATATTTGAGTCTTTGGAGTAGAGGTAGAATTGAAATTACACTTATAGAAAAAAACCAATTTTTTTACTCATGTCCTATGAGTAATTTAGTTCTAGGAGGCCACAAAGATATTGATTTTATTACTCATAACTATCAAGGATTAATACAAAGGGGTATTAAGGTAATTAGAGACGAAGTAGTTAGCATTGACCCTGTAAATTTGTCAATTCGTACTCGAACAGGGCGATCATTTTCTGCTGATAAACTTATTGTTTCGCCTGGAATAGAATTTGAATATGAAAACATCGAAGGACTTTCTTTAAGAGCAAGAAAAAGGGTATTACATGCATGGCGGGCTGGTCCACAAACTCTAGCCTTAAAATCACAAATTAATACTATGCCTGACGGCGGTGTTTTTGTTATTTCAGTTCCAAGAGCACCATATAGGTGTCCTCCTGGTCCTTATGAAAGAGCTTGTCAAGTTGCTCATTATTTTAAATTAAATAAACCTAGATCTAAGGTTTTGATTCTTGATGCAAACCCTCAAATTCAATCAAAGAAAAAACTGTTCATTTCTGCTTGGGATAATTTATATAAAAATATTATTGAATACATACCTAATGTAGAAATTAATGAACTGGATTTAGGTTCAAAAACTTTGATTTCCCTATTTGGTGACAGAGTAAAAGGTGATGTTTTAAATGTAATTCCTCCTAATAGGGCTGGAGAAATAGCCAAAAGTACTGGATTAATTACTACAAATAACAAATGGTGTGATGTTAACTGGTTGACACTAGAATCTGTAAAATTCAAAAATATTCATATTCTTGGTGACTCTACTCTGGCAACTGAAAAAATGCCAAAATCAGGTCATATGGCAAACCAGCACGGAAAAGTTGTTGCGTACGCGATCATCAAATACTTCGACGGTACTTCCCCAAATCCCAGTAAAATGATCAATACTTGTTATAGTTTTGTAAATAATAATTCTGCAGTTCATGTAGCAAGAGTATACGATTATGATGAAAAACTTAAAACTATGCTGCCAAATTTGAATGCCGGAGGGCTATCTGACACAGGGTCCTTTATTGAGGGGAAACATGCTTTCTCTTGGGCCAAAAGTATTTGGGCAGATACGTTGTTGTGATTATTCGCTATGGTTAAAAATGCTTTAGACTCATTAAAGATTGTCACCAAAATAGTTGTGGATTCCAGTGATTTCAAGTCGATTGGAAGATTTCAATCACAAGATGCAACAACCAATCCTAGTTTAATTATAAAATCAGCTAAAGATGATAATTACAAAGACTTCATCACTATTGTTTCAAAAAAATTTAATTCTCTTCCACCAAATGATCGGGCCAGAGAGATTATAGTTTCATTTGCTCAGGAAATTTTAAGAGTAATTCCTGGTAGGGTGTCTATTGAGGTAGATGCATCACTTGCCTTCAATACTGAACAGACTGAACTTGCTGGCAAGAAAATTATTGAATCCTGTGCCTACAGGGGAATACCACTTGAGAGAATATTAATAAAAATTCCAGCAACATGGGAAGGAGTTGTTGCTGCTAGCAAGTTACAAAAACAGGGAATAAATTGTAACTTAACTCTACTTTTTAGTGAGGTACAAGCTTTCGCTTGTGCTGATGCTGGAGCTACTTTAATCTCTCCTTTTGTTGGCAGGATTAGTGATTGGTGGAAAAGTAAGGGGAAAAAATGGAACATTGTTGATGATGATCCAGGAGTTGAATTTGTGAGATCAGTATTTTGTAAGTTTAAGCGAAAAAAATATAAAACCGAGGTGATGGGTGCCAGTTTCAGATCTATTGAACAGATTTTTTCTCTCTCAGGTCTAGACCTATTAACAATAAGCCCAAATTTTCTTGGCTTACTAGAGGAATTACCTCCTCAAAAAAATCTAGGTAGTTGGATAAAAAATTGCTACTCAGAGAAATTTAACTTTAATGTAGAAACTGACTCAAATAATTTTAGCAAAGACATTTTTTTAAATTTGTTAACTCAAAATGAGATGGCTAATGAAAAATTAAAAGAGGGAATTTTCACTTTTGATAAAGATGGAAAAACACTTCTTGATATTGCTTAGGATTCAACTCAGAGCAAATGTCAGTTTTTTCCAGAACTACCAAAACCTTTTAATCCACGTTCAGTCTCTTCAAAAAACTCCACTTCATCTAATATAAATTTTTTTATGGATACTATCACTAGTTGTGCAATCCTATCCAAAGGATTTATGACGTAAGCAGCTGTGCTTCTATTCCATACAGATACCATCAGTGGTCCTTGATAGTCTGAATCTATAAGTCCAACTAGATTACCTAGAACAATACCATGTTTGTGACCAAGTCCACTTCTTGGCAATATTAAACCTGCACATTCTGGATTCGAAATGAAAATTGATAATCCTGTCGATATAAGTTGATTTTGATTTTTTTCAAGTTTGAGAGGTTTGTCAATACAGGCTCGCAAATCAACACCAGCTGAGCCGGGTGTTGATTTTGATGGTAACTTAGACAACTTTCTATCTAATATCTTTACTTTTATTTTCATCTTAAATATCTACTAAATGATAGTCATTTCTTTTTGGATCAAGTTAAAGAGTATTTGAGATATTTGTTTTTTTGATCCACTAATCTCTTTTTGAGTTTGATTTTTTGAATAGACAATCATCTCAGCTTCATCTTTTCCAAATGTGTCTGGACCATTTGTACCAACCATAAAATCTGCATTCTTAAGTATTAGTTTTTCTTTAAGACTTTCTAATAAGTTGTGTTTATTCATTGTTTCAGCCACAAATCCTACAACAAATGGCCTAGAATTGTCCGAAATATTTCCAATTTCGCCAAGTATATCGTTATTCTCAACCCAAGCAATATTACTAAGAATATTTCGAGATTGTTTTTTAATTTTATTTTTGAAAATTTTTGTAGGTTTCCAATCAGCAACTGCTGCAACAGAAAAAAAGATATCAATTTTGTTTTCTTTTAAAATTTTCCTGACTGAATTTAACATTTCATCTGCAGACTCAACATGTTCTTTTAAAATAGAAGTTTTGGAGTTAATTGAAACAGGACCTGAAATTAAGAAGACTTTGGCTCCTAACTCGCTATAAGTCTCCGCAATAGCATATCCAAGTTTGCCAGACGACCTATTAGTAATACCTCTAATGGGGTCAATTGCTTCGAATGTTGGACCAGCGGTAACTAAAACAGACATTCCAAAACACTCTTTAGAATTATTATTTTGTTCTAAAGATTTTTTGAACACAGACAAGATGTTTTCAGGGTCCTGCATTCTTCCAACTCCAATCTCACCGCATGCTTGATCTCCATATTCAGGTTCACAAAATAAAACTCCATCATTTTGTAATATTCTGTAGTTTCTTTGTGTTGCTGGGTTGTTCCACATTTCTACATTCATGGCTGGAGCTAATAATAAAGGAATTTTTCTAGCAAGACATAGATTTGTAATCAGGTCGTCAGTAATTCCATTTGCAATTTTTGCCATAATATTTGCGGTCGCTGGAGCTATTAAAATTCCAATTGCACCTCGACTCAATGAGATATGAGGCATAGATAAATTTGAGTTTTTTCCCCACATACCAGAAAAAACTGGTTTTCCAGAAAGTGCTTCAAATAATTTAGGGCTTACAAATTCGCATGCACTTTTTGTCATTACAACAGTTACATCTAAACCATTTTTTTTGAAAAGACGAATTAATTCACAACTTTTATAAATTGCAACTCCCCCAGTTACACCAAGGATAACTTTTTTATTTTGCAATATATTATTCAATTATTCTTGTAGTTTTTTGGTTGAAAGATAATTTTTAATCTCAAAAAAAATTAGTGTTATTGCCCCAATGCTTATCGCACTGTCAGCAATATTAAAAGCAGGCCAATGGTAATTACCAATGTGAAAGTCAATAAAGTCTGTCACCATACCGATTCTTATTCTATCAATAAGGTTGCCAATTGCACCTGCAATTATTAAATAAATTGCAAATTCATTCAATCTATTTTCTTTTGGTGTTTTAATGAGTAAATGTACCAAGAACAATATTACGATTAATGAAACTGTAATAAGCATGTATCTTTGCCAATGATAGCCATCTGAAAAAATACTAAAAGCAGCTCCGGTATTAAAAACTAACACAATATTTAAGAAAGATGTTACTTTTATTTGTTCAAAAACATCAAGATTATGTAAAACTAGAAATTTTGTTAACTGATCAAAAAAAATTATAAAGAGAGAAAAAAAAAATAGTTTTCTGATTAAAATTTGATGTATTTTTTCGCTAATTTTCATATGAATTTTAGGCATCGATCACATAATTCTGGATGATCAAAGGATGATCCAACAGAGCTATTTCTGTGCCAACATCTGACGCATTTTTTGTCAACCACCTTTGAAACTAAGACTTCATAAAAATCTTCACTGCAGTTTTCTTTAACTAAAACTGATACTTTAGAAACAATAAAAATAAACTTTAATTCAACCAAGAAGTTTCTTAAGTCTTTTGAAATAGATTCCGCACAATTTATTTTTACAGAAGCTTCTAAAGATGAACCAATTAAACCTTTGGATCTTTGATCTTCTATCGATTTAAGTACAACTGATCTTATACTTCGAAGTTTTGACCATTGTTTGTGTATATTTCTCTCATTTCCTATAAGTGGGAGTTCTGTTGATCTACGCGAGAAAAGTATTGATTTATTTTTACAACTTGTTTGTTCACTAAAGATTCCCCATGCTTCGTATGCTGTGAATGACAAAGATGGATAAAGAAGTTCTATTAATGTATTGGTTATGTACCAAATACCTGTTTGTGCAGACCTTCTAACATGACTGTCTCTGGGATTTATATATAAACGATCCTTTAGTATATCCAAGTAGAAAGAGCCAAGGTCCTCGGTACAAAAGTTGGTAATTTTACTTGTGGCAGCGTGAAAATTATAAGTTTCATAATCTTTTAGGACTTTTCTTTGTAAATCGCCAGTAATGATGATCATATACTTGTCAATTTCATTTAATTTTTCTACATCAATACGATCTTTACAGGAATTGAAATCTTTCAAATTACCCAACAAAAATGCCATAGTATTTCTAATTCTTCGATATGCCTCTACTACTCTATCGAGAATAATTTTTGAAATATTCAGTTCGCGTGAGTAGTCTGAAGATGCCACCCACAGTCTTAAAATATCCGCACCTAATGAATTGCTAATTTCTTGTGGCGAAATTACATTACCGATAGATTTAGACATTTTTTTCCCATTGCCATCAACAACGAAGCCGTGAGTAAGGAGGGCTTGGTATGGAGGAACTTCATTAAGCATGCAACTGCTAAGCAAAGAGGAGTGAAACCATCCACGGTGTTGATCGCTTCCCTCCAAATATAAGTCAGCAGGAAACTTCATATCGTTACGATGAGATTTTTTAATTACAGTTTGATGAGTAGCTCCAGAGTCAAACCACACATCAAGAGTATCTGAACATTTCGAGTATTTTTTTGCATCAGAATCTCCTAAAAAGTCATTAATTTTTAGGTTTTGCCATGCCTCAATCCCACCCTTTTCAACTAATTTGGCAATTTTTTCAAGCAGTTTGGGAGTTTCAGGGTGTAATTCATCAGATTTATTATCAATGAAAAATGGAATTGGAACACCCCAGTGACGTTGTCTAGATATTGTCCAATCAGGCCTTTGTTTTATCATTGACTCTAATCTACTTTTACCCCATTCTGGATAAAATTTAGTAGATTTGATTCCATCTATGGCTAATTGTCTAAGACTTTTTTCACTAATTTTATTTTTTTTGTCCATCGATACAAACCATTGGTTGGTTGCGCGAAAAATGATTGGTGTTTTGTGCCGCCAGCAATGCATTGTACTGTGGTCATAGTCTTTTTGACTAAGTAAAGAGCCACATCCCTTTAATTCTTTAATAATTTCTTGATTTGCCTTTGATATGTGCATGCCACCAAAAATAGGCAGTTGATCTACATAACATCCATTGGCTTTTACAAGTGATATGATTTCACTGTCTAATAAGCCATTTGATTTACAACTGAGAAAGTCATCTAAACCATGAGCGGGTGCTGCATGTACTATTCCGGTTCCAGAGGTAAGATCCACATAACTTGCAGGAATAATTTTTGAGTGTCTTTGAAAGTTTTTGCCTAATGACCATAATGGATGATTAAATTTAAGGTCTGTTAAATTTGAGCCTTTAGTTTTTCCAAGAACATCCCCTTCTAAGCTCCAATTAATTAAACATGATTCACATAAGTCTGAGGACAAGATTAACCATTCATAGTTTTTTTGATTTTT
>NHHF01000022.1 GCA_002171155.1 Betaproteobacteria bacterium TMED156 | reverse complement strand
CCTTTAAGCTATTGAAAGAATATATAATTTCTTTCATCTGAGCTGGGCTGCCGGTTTCGCGACCATACATGGCAAGTTGTAAATAGGCAAAAACCGTGCCATTCTCGCCACCATCGCGTAAACAACTGATATTTCTAAGGAAATTATCTAATTGCCCCGGTTATGCGGTTAAACCGGCGGTGATATGCGGCTTGGCATGATTTGTGCAAACCCAGCCCATGATGGTTTTATTCTGCATGCACTGGAGAGAAACATGTTCAAAGCCTGTTCACCTATAATTATCAGCGCCCTTTTGGGCGTAAGTCTCGCCGCGTGTTCGGATTATCGGATTGCCATGGTTCCCGCCGAGGAACTGGCCCCGATCATGTCCGAAGCCAATGTCGAGAAAATCCCGACAATCACGGCGATCGGTTATGCCGTTGTGTCGAGCCAGCCCGGTAAATCCGTGGCGCAGCGACGCCTGATGGCTATTCGCGCTGCTCGTATGGCCGCGATGCGCGAACTTGCCGAGCAAATTCATGGGCTTAAAGTCAACGGCAACACAACCGTGGTCGACCTGATGGTTAATAATGACACGTTTCGTGGTGTCGTCAGCGGCGTCATTCGCGGTGCCCGCACGGTTCGGATCAACCCGACCGGCGAAGACACATACGAAATTGTTCTGGAAATTGACCGCAGCACGATTTCTCAGCTGATGCAGTCGGCCTCCCGGCCGAGCTAATCGGTTTAGGGTTAGAAAGTCGGTTTCGTTATGATTTGTGTGTTTCCAAGTCAGTTGCTGAAAGGCGCTCTTGCGCTTTGGATGGCGGTGCTTACCGCAATCGCCGGCATCGCCTTGGCGGGGCAGGCTTCAGTGCATGAGGTGACGGGGCAGGCAGCCGTCACAGCCGAAATAACGCCCGACCGCGCTCGGCGTCTGGCGCTTGAGGATGCGCTGTATTTGGCGGCTCTGCAGGGCGGCGTGGCAATCGACGGGTTCAGCGCCATGGATGCCAGCACAGCTTTGAGCGAGGAAACGGTTTTGCGGCCCACCGCCGATATTCTAGACTACACAATTATTGAAGAAAAACAGGTAGATAACACAAGCCGGGTGACCATTCGCGCGGTAACTGGCATGGCCGACCCGGCTGCTTGCGAGGCCGGTTTAAGGCGGCATTTCACGGTGTTTAGCCCCCGCATTTATGTGTCGCCGGCAGCACCGGCTTGGGCCGCGCGTCAGGCAGACAGGCTGATGCAGCATGTCGTGAAAAACCTGCCAGCGCGCGCGAATGCGTCATATGAGCTGGCGACCGACACAGATTTTGATGCTACCCGACGCCAGCGTACCGACCAATCATTTGATTATTATGTGCTGACAGAGGCACCTGCCATTGCTTCGGGCGACTATGCGCTGCAATTTTCGCTGAAAGTCGACGCCGTGACTGCCGACACCGACGCCAGGCTTGTGCAGGAAGAAACCGTGCACGCCATGGTGCAGGTCGATGTTTACACTGGACAGGGCTTTGAGCCGGTTTTCAGCGCCCAAATCCAAGAAATCGTGCATGCCGAGCGGGATTATTTCATCAACACGCTCAATCAGGTTTTACAAGCGCCACGACCGGCCTTTGATGCGGATATGGCCGCCAGTTTTGCCGGTTTCGTAGATGCACAGCTCGGACAATTTTTATGCCAGACCCTGCATGCGAAAGTGTCACTGGCGCGAGGACGCGCCCTTGTCCCGCTGGGCCGGCGTCACGGCCTTGCCAAATCGCATCTGGCGGTTCTGAACAAGCCCGATGCGCCGTTTCGCGTGCTTCGTATCGCAGAATTAATGGATGCCGAGGCCGTTCTTTCACCCCTTGATCCTGAGACTGACCTGTCGACGATTGACGGTCAACATGTCCGCTTTCTGGAGGCAAAATAATGTTGTTGCGTGGTTTTCTTCTTATTTGTCTGGCAGTTTTATGTGTCGTGCCGCCGGCGCTGGCTGAAACTTTTCCGCTGGTTGTGCTAGAAAACGAGCAGCGTCAAACCGGCAAGAAATCGCAGAATGCAGGCTCGCAATTCGCTGAAAATCCCGACCATTCGGGACGCCACAAGGTCAAAAAAGGCGATTCATTGTTTAAGATCATGAACAAGTATTACGCCACGGCCGGATTGGACCGGAAATTTCTGGAACTTGCCATTGTCAAGGCCAATCGCGGTGCATTTGTCCGCAATAATCCGAATTTTTTATACGCCGGACGGGTGCTGCACCTGCCATCGGTAAACCAGATCAAATCCATGGTCATGCGGCCCTATGGCAATGAGGCGGCGGACGCGCATCAGCCGGAATCCACTGGCCATATTTTCTTTTTGGGCCACTAAATGAAGCGATTTAGCGTCATTTTGCTGCTTTTTTTGCCAAATATGCAGCTTTTAGCTACTGAAACCACTAGCGAGGGCATGAGCGAACCTGTTGCAGAACGCATTAATGGCGCACAGATTCGTGTGGTGATTGAGGCTGCCCTGGCGGAATATGGCCTTCGGGTCACGCCGTCGATCAAACCCGACCGCCTGTTTCGGCACTGCGCGGGTGAGCTTGACGTAGAAAAAGCCTTTGGCGGCTGGCAAACCGTGCGCGTTGTCTGTCGGCAAGAAAATATGTGGGATATTTTTGTCCGCACCGGATATCAGAAAAAAGCCCCGAAAAAAGCCGTCAAAAGTATGGAAATACAGAGAAAATCCGATAATCTTGATTTGATGCAGCGGGTTATTGTGGTGCGTCCAGTTACCGGAGGGGATTATCTGACGCGTGCTGACCTCGGACTGCAAACGCTATCCCGCAATGGCGGCGGCGGTTTTACCGATATCGACGACCTTGTTGGGCGGCGGGCCAAAAAATCGCTACGTGCGGGCCTTGTTGTGCATGACCGACATCTGAGTCCAAATTGGATGGTGCGCGCCAAGCAAAACGTGTCGGTAGTGAATACTGTCGGTGGCATTCAAGTGACAATGGAAGGAATCGCCATGGAGAACGGGCGTCTCGGGGATTTCGTGAAGGTTCGAAACCGTTCCTCAAACAGCGTTTTGCACGGATTTGTGGCAGGAACAAAAAAAATATCGATCGGCACTAAAATAAATTAAACTTAAGTCGTAAATACATATGTAGGAGTATATCAACATGGTTGACTCGATTAAAAATAACTTTAGTCGCGTAGACCCCCACCAAAAGGGTCGTACGGCAGACGTTTCGGCAGGAACCGCTAAAGGCGCCGCTACTAACGTTTCTACGTCTGCGTCATCTGGCGGTACAATCATTGATGTGAAGCAATCAGTCGTTGCTGAAATGGCTAAAGCGCCGCCTATTGATAAAAAAGCAGTTCAGCGGATTAAGGAAGCAATTTCTCGCGGTGATTACCCCATCAATTTGGAGCGGGTTTCAGACGCACTTATGGATGCTTATCGGGAGTTGAAAGACTAGCGACAATATACCAATCTATTGTTATGACCGCTTCGTCCCCGATTGATTCCATGTTGCAAGATCTCGATGAAATCTTAGTCCAAGCGCACGGCTGCCTTTCCGATCCGGCCAAACTCGCCGCGCCGATGGCAACTCTTGAAAATTTTATCGAAACCCGGTTTGCCGAAATGAAAACCGCAGTTACCGACGGTGGCATGAGCGGCGATCAACGCTTGCATTTGGCCGCATGCATGGACAAATTAATTGACCTGCAAGCCAAAACCCAAGCGCGCCTGCAGTGGTTTGATGCTTTGGGAGCAGATCTGGCCGAGATGGTAGATCGCGGTTGATAGAGGAGTGTGGTGTTGGACATGCAGAATTTTATTGAGTTTTTCTTTTCCGGTGCGGCGCTGCCGTTTCTGGCGCTGCTCGCCATGATGCTCATCGCCTTTGCCGCCATTATCATTTTCTGGCTTCAGAGCCGCCGTTTAAAAGTGGTTCTGGAAGACATGTATGGACGCCACCAGCAGCTTGCAAAAGCGGTTAACGATGTGCGCTCGACATCCGCGGCACCGGCAGATGGCGAGGCCATGAACGCGCTGCTGGCCATGCTGCTGGAGCAGGGCAAGGCAATTGCCTCCTTGCAGGCCGAAATTGTGCGCCTTGCCGATGGTGTTAACCAGCAGGAACAGATATCGCGGGCGATTGAAATGGCGCGGCAGGGTGCCAAACGCGCAGGTCTTGTCGAGGCAACAGGCATTTCTGCCGAACAAGCCGACGCCATCGTCAAATTTCATGGCAAGAACCCCGGCTAGACGTTCCAGCGCGGCTGGTCTTCACATTGCAAAAACCGATTTCTCGCAAACCATGGTGGCATAGCGCGCTCCAAATAGCGCTTTTAGCTCGCCGGTTTCACGATTGATGCTGATCTCATTATCGGCGGCTTCCAGTTCCAGTTGACCTCTGTCGCGCAAAATAATTTCAAGGGCTTGCGTGCCCCGATCGGTGTAGAGCGTGGCCGCTGTCGAGCCGCGCTGGGTCTGCAATTCGACACTGATAAGGCCTAAACTATTGGTATTGCAAGCATATTTTTCAGTTTTGAAACGAACAAAATCCTCGCATGCGGACAGCGAAACGCCGAGGCTTAAAATAATCAGGCTGAAGCGGCTAGGTTTCATCTGCCTCTGCATCTACCTCTTCATCTGCCTCGTCACCTGTTTCATTTTCGTCATCTGACGCGGCTTGTTCCTCGGCGATATCGGCTGCCAGCGCGACGTCAATTTCATTGAAAGCTTCGGCCGTCTCCGCAATGGCGGTTGCCAGCGCGTGATCGCTGGTATCAAGGACTTGTTCGTCCGGCACGTCTTCTGCGTCCGGCGCGTCCGTTTCGGCATCTTCGGCGATTTCCGCCGCCGCAAGAATTTCCTCATCCGTCGCGTCCGCTTCGGCTACCTCATCCGCTTCATCATCATCAGTTTCGTCAGCTTCATCATCGGTTTCGTCAATTTCATCATCGGTTTCGTCAACTTCATCATCGGTTTCGTCAACTTCATCTTCTGGTTCTGGCGCGTCTTCCGCTTCAGCATCATATTCAGAATCGGGCAGATCGGCGCTTTCAGAAGCGTCAAATTCGTCATCATCTTCCGATAGGTCCGGTTCTCCCGCCTCACGCAGTTCGGCATGTCCGGAGTCGATCAGGCGTTGGGCGTCTTCTGCCGAAACATCAACGATAATGCCTTCGGGAAGCCGCATGCCGTTTACTTCGCAGTTTTCCAGCACCCGCACGCGAGCCCAGCCATCACCAGTGGTGGGCCTATCCGACATATCGCGTATGGCGGCGAGTTCCTCGGCTGGTACCAATTCGACGGTTTCTTCAAAATCTATAATTCGCTTACGCAACATATAGACGCGCGCCGCCAATGCGCCGAGGCGTTTGGTTTCGTCTTCTTCAGTTTCCAGAAGCTTCTGAACAAAGGTTTTGAGTTCGGAAAACGGTTTGTCTTCAAAGTGATCGACTATTTGGTCACGCGCCGCTTCAATTTCGGGTGCCAGACGCCGTAGGCCAGTTCGCGGCTCTCGCGCGTGTTCAGGAAGATCGACCTCGTCCATTTTTTTACTCCAACTAACGATTTGGCACCGAATTTGCAAATTCAGTTCCAAGTGATCCGTCACGTCGGAACATTAGCATAGTTCGGAAAGATAAATGAGTTCGTTTGTAGACAGTTTGAAATTTCACGCAGACACGCTGGCCCTACGGTCGCGGCGCGGCAGTGTATTGGCGACAAATATCGCCAATGCCGCGACGCCGCACTTCAAGGCGCGGGATGTGAATTTCGCTGCTGAGATGCAAAAAATCGCCAAGACAAGCGTTATGACAACGACACACGACAAGCATATTCCGATAGCCGGTGCGCGCGAAGGCGAACTGGCCTATCGCCAATCGGTCAACCCGTCGTTGGACGGCAACACTGTGGAAATGGTGGTCGAGCAGACCGAATTTTCCGAGAACGCCGTGCGCTATCAGTCCTCGCTTGCATTTATCAATGGCCGCATTGCCGGTCTCATGTCCGCGATCAGGGGTGAGTAATGAACCAGTCGTCGCAAGTTAAGAATATTTTTGATATCGCCCAGCGCGCCATGAACGCGCAAATGGCGCGGATGAATACGATTGCCAGCAATCTGGCAAATGCCAACACGGTCGCGGGTTCCGAAGAAGAGGCCTTTCAGCCCATGCGCCCGGTTTTTGAGACCAAATTCTCTGAAAATTTCAACAAAGACGGCTTAGCGACAACCGATGTTGTCGAAATTGTGGCATTGGAACGCCCTGCAGAGCGCAAATACGACCCGGATCATCCCAAAGCTGATGAAAATGGTTTTGTTTTTGCATCGTCTGTGCTGCCGGAAGAAGAGATGGTCGATATGCTGGAGGCTAGTCGCCAGTACCAGAACAATGTCGAAGTTATAACAACCTTGCGTGCCCTAATGGTGCGCACACTTTCAATGGGTAAATAAGTCCGGAGTAAATAATGTCCACGATTGATCAAAACTCACAAAACTCGCTTTCTGCCATTCTCGATAAGCTTGGCGTCAACAGGGCTGACGAGAAAAAGCAAGCTGGCAATAACTCGCTTGGTCAGGAAGATTTTCTGAAATTGATGACCACGCAGTTGCAAAATCAGGACCCATTTGCACCCATGGAAAATGGTGATTTCATCGCGCAGATGGCCCAGTTCTCAACCGTTACAGGCATTACGGATATGGGCGAGACTCTGAAGGGTCTGTCTGCGCAGCTTTCCGAGTTCAGGCTTGCTACAGCAACTAATTTGCTAGGCAGTTCGGTTCTCATCCCTGGTAATACGGCGCGACCAAATGAAAATGGTGAGATCCACGGCGTTGTCGACCTGCCGTCGGCTTCCAGCGCTACCAGCATTACAATCTCGGATATGAATGGCGAAGTGATCGACACAATTGAATTGGGGCCGCAGGCAAGCGGGCTTGTCGGTTTCACCTGGAAAAATGTTCCCCAAAACATCCTTGATGAACACGCCGCCGTCCGGCTGGACGCGTATGCCGACACCGGCAGCGGTCGGGAAGCTGTTTCATCATCCGTCTTTGCGGAAGTGCTTGCCGCGTCGACAGGTGGCGCGAGCGGTGTTCGCCTTGATGTACGCGATTACGGTGAAATTGATGCCGCCGAAGTCGTGAAATTTCGGAAATAAGTTTCGGTCAAGCCAAATTAATTCACGGAGATAGACCATGTCGTTTTACACAGCTTTAACAGGATTGAACGGATCGCAGGCAGATATTTCGGCGACGTCAAACAACATCGCCAACGTCGGTACCACCGGCTTTAAACGAAGCCGTGCTGAGTTTGGTGATATTTTTGCGACTTCGCCTTTGCAAAACTCATCCTCGTCGATCGGTTCGGGTACAATCCTGAAAGGCATCAAGCAGCAGTTCACACAGGGTAACATTGTGTCCTCGCTTAACGCGCTCGATCTGGCGATTTCCGGGCAGGGCTTTTTTGCCTTAAAGCCGTCGCTGACCTCAAACCAAACGGTTTACACGCGGAATGGTTCGTTAAATGTGAACAATGATCGTTATGTGGTGGACTCGGCAGGTCAGTATTTGAGTGTTTATCCGGTTAACGATGACGGTTCCGTTACTGCTAAAGATTTACTAAGTGCTGTGCCTCTTCAGCTTCCGGTTACATCCGGTGACCCGCGCGCTACCAGTAATATCGAACTCGGGGTAAACGTGCCAGCTGCCGCCGCCGTTGTCACCGAACAAGCTCAGTTTACTGACGGTTACGCATTTAATCCTGACGATCCGTCCACGTTTACAAATTCAACCTCGATCACGATCTTTGATGATTTGGGTAACCCAACCATTGCCACAATTTATTTCATTAAAACCCAAAATGCTTCAGCAGCCGACCCCACTAATAAATTCGATACGCGCCTTGTTATTAATGACACTGTTATCGGCCCAGATCTCGTAAACGCGGTGGACGATGGCGGCAACCAAATTTTCATCGACAGGTTTGGCACCCAGACCACCTCAGTGCCCGACGATAATTACTTTTTGGAAGGCAAGGGGTCAGCGCTTTATAAAGCGGACTCGCTGCAGACAAAAGTTGCTTCGCAGCCTGCTAGCCTTAAAGGTGAGCAAGCCGGCTTCGACTTCGGGGAAGAAGGCGACAAACTCGTTGAGATTGTTACCGACCCAATGCAGTTCAATTCCACAAAAGAAGCGGGTAATGCGGACGGCAATGTTTTCTGGGGAAAAGACTTTCTTTTGGTGAATATTGATGATGGTGACCAGCCTGTCAGCATCGACATTCGACCAGGTAAATACAACGCCGTCCAGCTTGCAAACGAGGTTGAACGAGCAATCAATGAGGCGTATGGCGACGACAAAAAAATTCAAATTGTTCAAAATGTGGATGACACACTCACGCTCGATCTTATCAAACTTGATGCAGACGGCGTATCGACAGGCCTGACTAACAAAATTTCTGTTGATCTACTCGTCGATAGTTTCGTGTCCGAACAAATAACGGGCATGGATATTAACGGTGCATCACCTGACTTTACCAATGAACAGTTTCTGGCCCATACTCAGGCGAGGTTGAACGAGGCTTTGAACAGCCACGTAATTGCAACTAATTCGGGCACAGGAGCTGAAAGCAGCCAGAACTCCGAAGTCGGCGTGGCGAGTAAATTGTTTGCTCGCACAGCCGGCACGGCAATGACAGGCATCCTCGATAAAACGCAGATTGTGGAATTCGAATACCGCAAAATGGATGCCACTTCCAACGCCATCGCGACGCAAGACAAGTTTTTGGTTCATTCCTATTATGGAAACCGGCCAGAATTGAGTGTGTACAATGAACGCGTTCAGACCAATACAAATGCTAGCGGCAATAGTGTCGAGTACGATGCGGCACAAAACACGCTCACCATCCAGTTGACAGCAGGCGGAGCAGCAAATTTTGTTAGCGGTGAAAGCATTCGCTTAGGTGGCGTATTTGCCAATGCCTCGGGTGAGACGTTGTTGAACGGCCGTGAATTGACAATCTTCTCAGTCGACACCACCAATCACATAATTAAAGTTGACACGACCGGTTTGTCTTTGCCGGACACAAATTTCAACGAGACGAACACTAGCGTTTACGTATTGCGTGACAAAGCTACGGACGTAGAAGCCTTTTTTGAAGGTGCGACAAATGTCTATGAAGGCTCTGACGTAAACTTCAATAGTAAGAAAATAATCCTACGGGAAAAAGGTTCTACCAATTTACATTCGTATACCAACACCGAGCTGGAAGACGTTAGTCGCCAAATTACTATTACCGAAACGGTTGATGGAAATTCGTCAGCCATCACAACTAACGCGATGGCTGACGCAGCCGGTGAAAGCCAAGTAGTCGGGGTAGGGGATACCATTCAAATCAGCTTTGGTCACAATGATGCAAATTATACATTTGATATTGCCGGAGCTGGTGCTGTTAATGTAACGGTAGCCGGAGATACAACTACCCCATTCACCACTGCCATTGATAATGCGTTAGCTGCAATCAACGCTGACGCAAATTTAACAGCCACACGTGTAGGGGAGAAAATTCAGATCGTCGTGGCCAATGCAAACGCCACTGTTAGCAATGTGCAATCCACGACCACTACAGAAAAAGGAATTTTTGAGGTGACCGGGGCAACCTTGGCCCTGACGGATACGGGCGGTGCCGCGATCGATGCACTTGAAAAACTTGGCTTGGAAACCACAACCAATACCGATGCTACTAGTACAAAAACGGTTTGGGTAGATGAGTTGCAACCCCCCATTAAGGTTGGATACGATGAGATCAACCAGCGGCTGACTTTCAAAGTCGACCGGACCGTGCTTGGTACAGGTACCAACAGTAATTTCAACTCATTTAAAGTTTCGGGCGCAACAACGGCAGAGCAGACCAATAATCTTGGAATTCCATCTTCTGACGACGCGACTGAAACTCTTATTAGAGGTGGTGAAGTATTTTTTGCGGAACCCTTTGTCGCTGACGGAGAAGAAATTCAGTTGAACGATAAACGCTATGGCGCCAATGTTGAATACAATAGTGACACTAAAACCTTTACATTTGCGAGCGGATCTACCGGCGAAGCCATAGACGCGAACGGTGCTATTGGTGCGACCTCGCTCCAGAAAAGCTCGAATATTCAAGTTGGGCGTTACTCGATTAGCGCGACCGACGGCTCGATTATTAACAACGTCGTAGCGCTAGCCAGCCGCTCGTTGGGGCAGGGTGAAAATGCGCTGATGGGTGTCGGTTTGACCAAAACTGACGCGATTTTTTCAGCTGGTACTGGGCTTCAAGCTTTGCCCGCAGTTTCAACTGGTGCCACAGCCAAAGAGCCACTGACAGCGGTTTTCAGACTTACTAATGTGGGCAATGAAAATATATTTAATGTATCGGTCAACGGTATTAATGGCATCATCGAGATCCCAACTGGCAACTACGTCGGTTCTACGCTGGCGACAGCACTGCAGGAACGTATTAACCAAATTAGGGACCCGGACACTGGTAATACTGTTGGTGGCGTGACTGTGGAATATGACGCCGCATCCAATAACTTCTCCTTCACCACTGGTACGCGCGGCGAAGAATCGACCATTAAAGTCAAAGGTGCTGCTCGCCTTGGTCTTGATGATGTGGCCTTGGGTGTTGGTTCCGTGCCGCAAATTTACAATCTGACACAAGCCACTAATGCCGCCGGCGTAGCGCTTTTTGTTAATGAAAATGGGCAGGTTGTTGAAAGCCCGCCAGCGAATTTGGTGGAAGGATATTTCCCCCTCTACATTGATGAAGGCGAGTTGACCTTTGATAAAAGTGGTCAGTTGGTGTCACCGAAGAATTTGGTTCATTATGAAAAGCAGGAAGAGGGGTTTTCGATCGACCTAAATATTGATTTCTCAAAATCGACCCAGTTCGCGCAGCCCTTCTCCGTTGTCTCGGTGGACCAAGACGGCTTCACGTCTGGCCGTCTCGACGGCCTCGAAATTGATGCCTCCGGAACTATTCGTGCCAACTACACCAATGGTCAAAACAATCCACTGGGCAAAATTGTTGTTGCCAACTTTAACAACCAAAATGGTTTGAAACAGATCGGTAACGCAACTTATGTGGAAACAGCCGTTTCAGGTGCTCCGCAGGTTGGTGAAGCCGGTTCCGAAGGTTTCGGCAACATTCTTTCGGGTTCACTTGAACGTTCGAATGTTGATATCACTGAGGAGTTGGTCAATTTGATTACCGCGCAGCGTAACTTCCAAGCGTCTGCTAAGGCCATTGAGACGACCACCACGCTGACGCAGACGATCATTAACATCCGCATGTAGGGTTACTGTAAAAGGTTTAAAATATTATGGATAGATTAATCCACACAGCTTTGACGACCCTGCGGACCTCGAACCACGGTGACACGGTACATGCGACCAATATGGCTAATGCATCTGTACCAGGTTTTCGCCGTGATCTGGAAGCGGCGAGCGAAGTAAGACTTCTCGACAGTGAGAACACCTTGCGTAGTCGGGCATTTACTATTCGTGAGACAAAAAGCATATTTTCAGAAGAGCAAGGTGAAATTCGCTTTACTGACCTCACCACCGATGTTGCGATTAATGGACCTGGTTATTTCATCATTCAGCATGATGGTCGCGACCCGCACTTGTCGCGGCGCGGAGATTTGCGGGTAAACGCTGACAATCAGTTGGTCGATGGGGTCGGCGCATTGATGCTCAATAATGAACTTCAGCCAATAATTCTTCCCCCATTTCAAGATATTTCGATTGGTGAAGACGGGCGCATAACCATTACGCCCATAGGCGCCGAGCCGGGTGAGATTGTCCAGGCAGGGTTTTTGGGCACCACATTAGCTGAGGGCGTGGTACTGGAGAAATCCGTTGACGGCGGTATCCGCCAACCGGACGGCACGGTGCCGCCTGCGGACCAGCAATCACAAATATTGAACGGCGCGCTTGAGACAAGCAACGTCAATACAGTTGAGGAGCTTGTCGAAACTATCCGGCGTCAGCGCGAATATGAGTTGAACGTGAAACTCATTTCAATTGCTCGCGATCTCGATGAGGCTGGGGCCTCAATTATGCGAATGGCGAATTAGTTTTTTATGGCCTTTGGCTCGCGCGGAGCGTTTCAAAATCTGGCGTGTTTTATAGAATTTTGTTTGTCTGTAATCATAAAGAATGGCGGAAAAATTGGCCTTAGCACCGAGCAGAATGGAAGGAATCCGACCTCGGATAACGTCAGATGGTTATGGAACTGAATAGCGAAGATATCTTGCAGCAGGGAATCGCCGCGCATGAACAGGGCAAACTTCAAGATGCCGAACGCCTGTATCGTTTGGTATTGAAATCTCAGCCTCATCATCCGGACGCCAACCATAACCTTGGCGTAATGGCAGCTTCCCTTAACAAAGCCGACGCCGCGTTGCCGCTTTTTAAAGCTGCTCTGGAAGCTAACCCAAAGATCGAACAGTTTTGGCTGAGCTACATTGATACGCTTCTTAAGACAAACCAAGTTGTTTTAGCAAAACAGGTTATTGAACAAGCGAAAAAAGAGGTTGGTCCTAAGGAAAAATTTAATATCCTTCAGGCTCAATTGTCCGCGCTGCCTCGTAAGTCAGTTTCTAGGAACGCAAGCCCATCAAAGACCCAACTAAACGCGTTGATCGCGCATTATCAAAATAGACGATTTGTCGAAGCTGAAGAGCTGGCGACATCCATAACTCAGGAATTTCCAAATTACCAATTTGGGTGGAAAGTTTTGGGCATTGTGCTCAAGCAAATGGGTAAAATTTCTGAGGCTCTAATTGCAACTAGGCGTTCAGTGCAATTATCTCCTCAGGACGCCGAGGCCCACTGTAACTTCGGAGTTATTCTTCAAGACCTGAAAAGATTTGATGAGGCTGCGGAAAGCTATAAGAAAGCAATATTTATTAAACCCGAATTAGCGGAAGCCCATAACAATTTGGGCAACACGTTGCGTGAACTGGGCCGACTAGATGAGGCAGAGGCGAGCTATAAACAAGCGATAACGGTAAACCACGAACTAGTGGAGGCCCATAATAATTTGGGGAATACGCTCCGCGAGGTTGGCAGATTAGGAGACGCAGAAGCCAGCTATACCCAAGCAATAACACTCGCGCCTGCCTTTGCCGAAGCTCACAGTAATTTGGGTGTTACGCTCAAAGAGATTGGCAGGCTAGAGCTGGCAGAAGCAAGTTTTAGTCAAGCCATAGCTTGCAAACCTGATTATGCCGAGGCCCATAACAATTTAGGTAACACACTTCAAGAATTAGGTAGGCTAGAAGACGCAATGAAAAGCTATTTGCAGGCAATAGCGTTGAAGCCCGACTTTGCCGAGGCGCATAGCAATTTGGGCAATTTACTGAAGGACTTGGGGAGATTAGACGAGGCGGTTGCCAGTTTTCAACGAGCCTTCGCCAGTCGGACGGGTATATTCATGGAAGGCGAAGACGCGCTTGCACCGGCCAGCATGGAGTTATATTTCGAATTAACAAATAAATGCAATTTTCACTGTGTTTTCTGTCCATCTGACTCTCAAAAACGCAATCTTGGGGTAATGGATGTTGAACTTGCTAAACGCCTCTATCGCGAAGCCGCTCATACAAAAATCGCTTCCAAGGTAAATCTTCATTTAATGGGCGAACCAACCTTGCACCCCAAGCTGATAGAAATTTTACAATACGGGGCTTCCAAAAATATCAAAACGGATCTTGTAACAAATGGGAGTACGCTTGTAGAAAAAAATGTGTCTAAAATTCTGGATGCCCTTTACGGAACTTTGATAGCAAGCCATATGACGCCAACGGAAGATTCTTACAAATTTAGAGGGGAAGTAGGGCTTTCATGGGATCGATATATCAATAATTTGCAAACACTTGTCCGGGAATATATAAGGCGTTCAGCCAAAGGCGGCGCTATCAAAAATGATATAAAAATAAGAGTAATGGTAACCCAGAACACTGCGTCAAATGTGAGCATTACTGAAACCGAAAATGAAGCACGCGCAATTTTGAAAGAATGGAATGATTTTGTAGCCAAAGTTGAACTTGAAGAAGGAATTGCTCCGTTCAAGCGCAAAGACCATGAATCAAACGACCTACTGCGCGGCAATAGTCAAGCGTCTATCTCCTACTATCTGCAAAAAGGAGTCCAACTGACTTTCTGGCGGGCGTTTACGTTTGCTAATAGTCGGGTTGGTGAAGAATTTGACCTTGAACCTTCTGAAAAAGTGGCTTATTGCCCTCACCCGTTTACAGACGTTGGCGTTTTGTGGAACGGCGATGTAACTCTTTGTTGTCTGGACCATGACGGTGAATTGAACATAGGTAATATCCAGGATGCTTCGATAGAAAAGTTGATACAGGGCGAAGCTGCCAAAGACTTGCGGGCCAGCATGCTCGGGCAAAAGCCGCTGCCTTCGCTGTGCCAGAATTGCCAAGCTAAACCGGTTAGGCGGGAAGAGCGCCAAAACTAAAACTATTTGTGGTGAGCAAGCAGGTGCCGCGGGGCTGTTACTTTTCGAGATATCATCACCTCGAGTAACCGGTTGATACTAGTAATCTGCATTCTCCCGCGGCGGCCATAAAAATTCGAGAGATCTTGTAAAGGAATACAAAACACGATGTGGAGGCTTATCCAAGGGGATCTCGACAGGCCCGCTGCCTCATTTACGAGCATAGCGAATTAGATTTAGACTGCGTTTGGCACGCCGATTGCTATTAGAAACTACGAGTTCTTATTCAGGAGTTTCAAATGTCAGTAAACGCAATGCACGTCGCCAAAAGCGGCCTGAACGCACAGCAAGTTCGTATGCAGGTCATCGCTAACAATCTATCAAATGTTAATACAGCCGGATTTAAGCGCGACAGGGCAAATTTCGAGTCGTTGTTGTATCAGGTGCGCCGTCTAAGCGGTGATCAGACATCGGAAGATACTGAACTGTCATCATCATATGCGGTCGGAACAGGCGTCCGTATTGTAAATACCGAAAAAATGCACGTGCAAGGCAGTCTTATGACTACTGAAAACGCCCTCGATCTCGCAATCGAAGGTTCCGGCTTTTTTCAAGTTCTCCTTCCTGACGGACGCATAGCATATACACGTAACGGGTCTTTCACGCGCAATAATGAGGGCATTTTGACAACCGCCAGTGGCTATGTCGTGCAGCCGGAAATGCAGATCCCAGAGGGTGCGACCAACATTAATGTGTCCGGCAATGGTGTGGTCAGTGCCACAGTGGCTGGGG
>NHHF01000021.1 GCA_002171155.1 Betaproteobacteria bacterium TMED156 | reverse complement strand
CAAAGTTAAAGGTAAAAAAAGATTTCAATATGTCGAATGATGCATTTGCTGATCCGACAGACAGTTCAAATATAATTGACGAGGATGACTGGCAACCAAAAGGACATGATGCTCACCTTTCTAAGCTTGGCGGGCCTATGAGAAAATCTAACTCAACCAGAAAAAAACCTAATCCGCTTAATACTTCTTGGGGATCTGCAGTGAACGATAACTTGAATTCTTTATCAGCACCCCAACGTCCAAGTAATAACGCAAAAAAAACAAAAAAATCAAGGTCTTTTCGTTCTAAAGTTATGAAAAGCAAAGTTTCCCCTCACAATAGTTAATATCTAAACTTTATCCTCTTGCTCCTTTTCGTCACTTCAACTAATATGTACTGTTAATGAAATTTTTATCGAAAAGATGGGCTTGAAGCCCTTTTTTTGTTTTTGGAATAAAATTTTGGAGAAGAGTACAGGAATGTTCAAAGAAAAGATTCTTAAAGCCGTCGAATCTTCAATAACTCCATTGGGTTATGAAGTAATTGATATTGAGTTAGAAAACAAAGGGTTAATCAGGATTTTCATTGACGTATTGGATGGTTCTAGAGAAGTTAATTTGGAAGATTGTGAACTTATAACGAAACAATTGGTTTATCTTTTACCAGTTGAGGAAATTAACTTTGAGCGTTTAGAGGTGTCTTCACCTGGGGTAGACAGAAGGCTTACAAAGCTGCATCATTTCGATAGATTTGTTGGTTCAATAGTTAAGTTAAGGTTCAGAGATTCCATTCAAGGAAAAAAAAATTTTATTGGGTGTTTAAAGAAACATAAGTTAGAAAATAATATGAATATTGACTTTAAAAGTGACTGTGATGATTTACATAAATCCAATAAAAATTTTGGTGATTGTTTTTACATTGAAGATTACATAAATGACAGAGTTCATAAAATTGAATTTGCTCTTGAACAGATAGAGCAGGCAAGGCTTGTAGAGGATGTCTCTGTGAAAGGCAAAAATTCATGACTAGAGAAGTTTTGATTTTGGTTGATGCTCTTGCTAGGGAAAAAAACGTTGACAGAGAGATTGTATTTCAATCTTTAGAAAGTGCACTGGCTTCAGCATCAAAAAAACGTTTCAATTCAGACGTTGACGTTGTCGTTAGAATCGATCGAGAGAGTGGTGATCACGATGAATTTAGAAGATGGAAAGTTGTTGATTCTGATGAATTTGAGGATGAAAACAGGGAAATCGAATTAATAAATGCAAAAAAAGAAGATCCTGATGTAGAAATTGGAGATTTTATAGAAGAAGATTTAGAACCAGTTGAATTTGGAAGAATTGGAGCTCAAGCAGCAAAACAGGTAATTATGCAAAGAATTAGAGAGGCTGAAAGAGAACAGGTACTTAAAGATTTTCTTGATAGAGGAGAGTTGATAATTTCCGGAACCGTAAAAAGGTTGGAGCGTGGTGACGCAATAGTTGAAGCTGGGAAAATTGAGGCTAGACTCCCGAAAGATCAAATGATACCTAAAGAAAATTTAAGGCCTGGTGACAGAATTAGAGCATTTATGATGGGAGTTGATCGATCACAGAGAGGACCTCAGATCGTTTTGTCCAGAACAACACCTGACATCATCATTAAACTTTTCCAGTTGGAGGTTCCTGAAATTGAGCAAGGTCTTATGTCAATAAAGTCAGCATCCAGAGATCCAGGAATTAGAGCTAAAATTGCCGTACAAACATCGGATAAAAGAATAGACCCTATTGGCACTTGTGTTGGAGTTAGAGGGAGTAGGGTACAGGCAGTAACTCATGAACTTGCTGGAGAAAGAGTTGACATAGTATTATGGTCAGATGATCCTGCCGAATTCGTTATTGGTGCTCTGGCTCCAGCCAATGTCTCTCAAATAGTGGTTGATGAAGAGAGAAAATCAATGGATGTGGTAGTTGAAGAGGCTGAATTAGCAGTTGCTATTGGAAGGGGTGGACAAAATGTTAGGTTAGCTTCGGAACTTACTGGTTGGCAAATAAATATTATGACGGCAGATGAATCAGAGAAAAAGTCTGCAACCGAAAGAAAGACTACTTTAGAAATATTTACTGAAAAACTTGATGTAGATGAGGAAGTGGCCAGTGTACTGATTGATGAAGGTTTTACTAGTCTCGAAGAAATTGCTTACGTTCCAGTAACTGAAATGTTGTCAGTTGAAGCATTTGACGAAGAAACTGTAAACGAACTAAGAACAAGGGCAAGAAATGCTTTGTTGACTGCAGCTTTAGTTGCAGAGGAAAAGATCCAAACAACTGAAAATGAATTGTTAGAGCTAAAGTTAGTTGACAATGAGATTGCATCAGTTCTTGCAGATGCTAAGATTTTCAAAAGAGATGATTTGGCCGAATTATCAACAGATGAATTGGTTGAATTGACTGGATTTGATAATGAATTTTCTAGTGAGTTGATTATGCAAGCCAGAGCTCATTGGTTTGAGTCCGATTCTGATGAAGTATCACCAAAAAAGGAGTTAGCAAGTGATAATAAGCAATAGCGTAGAAACTTTTGCTACTGAATTGAAAGTTCCAGTTGAGACTTTGTTAGAACAACTCCAAGCTGCAGGAGTGCCTAAATCATCTGGCTCGGATTCAATTTCTGAAGAAGATAAAGAAAAATTACTGGCTACTTTAAGAAAATCTCATGGCAAAGGAGAAAAACCTACTCTAAGAAAAAAAATTACTTTAACAAAAAGGCAAACTTCTGAAATAAGGCAAACTGATGCCACAGGTAAATCTAAAACAATACAGGTCGAAGTCAGGAAAAAAAGAGTTTTTGTTAAAAGAGATTCATCAAAACTTAATGCTGATATTGATACTGTTTCGGAAAGTGTGGTTTTAGAGTCGAAGCCTGATAATGTTTCTGAACAAAAACAAAAATCTGGTGCACCTGAAAAAACTAATAAAATTAAAAGTGCAGCTAATATATCCTCATCTAAAGATTTAAAAAATGAAAAAATAATTGATAGTAAATCAATAAAATCAAATGATTCAGTTGTTGACCATTTAAATGATGAAAATCGTGAGTCTGAAAACAACAACGATATAAATATTCATACGAATTTAGAAAATGCACAAGATGTTGGTAAGTCATATGAAGATAATTCTCATGACTCCTCAAAAACAAAGAAAGATGCGGATGATGAAGTTGCTGCGATAAATGCTTTAATGACTTCTGATCGAACTGGCAAGACGTCTTCCTCTCAAACTGAGGTTCAAAAAAATAAGAAAAAAGAGGAAAAATCATCTACAACGATGAAATTAACTCGACCAAAAGTGCATACTGAGGTTGAGGAAAAGCCTAAAGAAAAGAAGAATGAAAAATCTATAAAATCATCTCAACTTTCCTCAACATGGAAAGAAGAGGCTCAAAAGAAAAGAGCGCTGAAAACCAGAGGAGATAGTTCTGGAGGTTCTTCGAACTGGAGGGTTGGACCAAGACAAAAACCAAGAAATTCAGCTAGTACTCAAAAAAAAGTCGAAGAAGAAGTTCCCCAAGAGTTTGTTGTCAAGGATGTTCATGTTCCCGAAACAATTTCTGTTGCTGATCTCGCTCACAAAATGTCTGTGAAAGGAGCTGAAGTTGTAAAAACATTAATGTCCATGGGACAGATGGTTACGATTAATCAGATTCTTGACCAAGAAACTGCAATGATCGTTATTGAGGAAATGGGTCATAAAGCATTTGCTGCAAAACTCGATGATCCAGAGTTGTTCTTAGTTGAAAATTCAGACAGTCAAAGTAGCGAAGTTGAATCATTACCCCGTCCACCTGTCGTTACAATTATGGGGCATGTAGATCATGGTAAGACTTCTTTATTGGATTTGATTAGGAGAGCTAAAGTAGTAGATAACGAGGCTGGAGGAATTACTCAACATATCGGTGCTTATCACGTTGAAACTAAAAAAGGAACGATAACTTTTTTAGATACACCTGGCCATGAGGCCTTTACAGCAATGAGAGCGAGAGGAGCAAATGCCACTGATTTGGTTATTTTGGTTGTAGCTGCAGATGACGGAGTTATGCCTCAAACTAAAGAGGCAATTGCGCATGCTAAAGCAGCTTCGGTACCAATAATTGTTGCAATAAACAAAGTTGACAAACCTGATTCAAATATTGAAAAAGTCAGAGGGGAACTAATTAACGAGGAAGTAGTTCCAGAAGAATTTGGAGGAGATGCTCCTTTTGTTCCAGTCTCAGCTAAAACAGGTCAAGGTTTAGAGGATTTATTAGAAAATATACTGTTACAGGCTGAGGTTCTGGAGTTAAATGCTCAAGTAAACTCTCTCGCCAAGGGATTAATAGTTGAGGCAAGTATCGATAAAGGTAGAGGACCCGTAGCAACAGTTCTTGTTCAATCTGGCACTTTAAAAAAAGGTGACTTTGTTCTTGCTGGTGCTTCATTTGGTAGAGTTCGTGCTTTACTAGATGAAAATGGCAAGACAATTAACACTGCTGGACCCTCAATTCCAGCCGAAATTTTAGGATTAACCGATGTCCCACAAGCTGGAGATGAACTTCTTGTCCTTGGTGATGAAAGAAAAGCGAGGGAAATTGCTTTATTTAGGCAAGGAAAATTTAGAGATGTAAGGTTAGCAAGACAGCAGGCTGCAAAATTAGAAAATGTTTTTGAAAATATGGGTGACGAAGCAAAAACATTACCTTTAATAATAAAGTCGGACGTTCAAGGTTCACAGGAAGCGATTGCAAATTCAATGGTGAAGTTATCTACAGATGAAATTAAAATAGGTCTCGTTCACACTGCCGTTGGACCAGTTACAGATTCAGATGTAAATTTGGCAATTGCCTCTCAAGCAGTGATTATAGGTTTTAATGTTCGTGCTGACTCCAATGCAAGAAAACTTGCTGAGTTAAATGATATTGATGTTAGATATTACAACGTAATTTACGATGCTGTTAGTGATGTTAAAAAAGCTATGCAGGGAATGCTGAGTCCTGAGAGGAAAGAGGAAACAACTGGTTTAGTCGAAATTAGACAAATTTTTCGTGTTTCAAAATTAGGTAATATTGCAGGTTGTATGGTTCTTGAAGGAGTGATCAGACGAAATGCATCCATCAGACTTTTGAGAGAAAACGTTGTAATTTGGACTGGGGAAATCGACTCATTGAAAAGATTCAAGGATGATATTAAGGAGGTTAAAGAGGGTTTTGAGTGTGGTTTAACTCTTAAAGGTTATGATGACATTAAAGAAGGAGATCAGCTTGAAGTATTCGAAGTCAGAGAAATTGCGAGAGCACTACAGTAAGTCCCCAGGTTTTAGAGAATTTAGATTGGCTGATCAAATTCAAAGAGAATTAGCCAAATTGCTTCACCTAGAAGTTAAAGATCCGAGAATAGGCTTTGTAACTATTACTGATGTTGAAGTTAGTATTGATCTTTCCTTTGCTAAAGTTTTTTACAGTACTTATCCAAGTAGTGATAATAATTTGAAAGTTACACAAGAAGGGCTTGACGCGGTTGTTAGTTTTTTGCGCAGTAGACTTGGAAAGTTAATTAAGTTTCATCACACTCCTGAGTTAAAATTTATTTTTGATAATTCCCTTGAAAGAGGCAGATTTTTGAGCAATCTAATTGATGAGGCATGCCAAGAACCGGAAAAAAATAAAAAAAAGTGAATCAATTTAAAGTCAATGTTAACGGTGTTTTGTTATTGGACAAACCAAAAGGTTTATCATCAAATAAAGCCCTAGTAAAAGTAAAAAAAATATACAATGCAAAGAAAGCAGGTCATGCAGGCACTTTAGATCCACTTGCAACCGGAGTCCTGCCAATTTTACTAGGTGAAGCAACGAAGTTTGCCATGTTTGGTCTCAATTCCGATAAAAGATATTTAGCTTACATAGCTCTTGGAACAAAAACTAGTACTGGTGACTCTGAAGGTGAAATAATTGATAAAAAATATTTTCAGGTTGATGTTCAACAAATTAATTATGTTTTGGAATCTGTTTTAGGGGAACAATTTCAATTGCCACCAATGTATTCTGCATTAAAATATAGAGGAAAACCTTTATACAAGTATGCTAGGGATGGTATAGAAGTAAGTCGAAAAAAAAGAATAGTTTTTATTAGATCTATAAGATTAATAGCTTTAAAAAATTCTGTTATGACAATTGATGTTACTTGCTCAAAAGGAACTTATATACGAAGTCTTTCTGAGCAAATTGGTGAAAAATTGGGGGGTTGTGCCCATTTGATGGACCTAAGAAGAACCGAGGTTGGTGCATCAACAATTGAAGAAAGTGTTAGTTTAGAAAAACTTGAAACATTGTTTAATAATTCCCCTGAAAATCTAAAACTTGAACTTAGACCTGTAGAGTTTTTTATTGCTAACTTACCCTCTGTATCATTAAAAGAAAATGAAAGAAAAATTTTTTTACATGGCCAATCACTCAGGTTGGGTTTTAAAGAAAATAAAAGTGAGAGTAAAATTTCTTACAGGGTTTACGACGATTATGGCGTCTTTCTGGGAACGGGGGAGTTAAATTTGGATGGCACCCTCAAACCAATTCGACTTATTTCTCAACAAACATTTAACTAAAATTTATGAATAGAAGAAGAAATTTAGCAATAATTGCTCATGTTGATCATGGCAAAACAACCTTGGTCGATCAACTTTTGAAGCAATCTGGAACTTTCTCTGAACATGAAAGTGTATCAGAGAGAGTTATGGATTCAAATGATCTTGAGAAAGAAAGAGGTATAACAATCGTCTCAAAAAATTGTGCTGTCAATTATAATGGAGTTCATATAAATATTGTTGATACGCCAGGCCATGCAGATTTTGGCGGCGAAGTTGAAAGAGTTTTATCAATGGTTGACGGGGTTCTACTTCTTGTTGATGCTGTAGAAGGCCCAATGCCTCAAACTAGATTTGTTACTAAAAAAGCTTTAGAACTTGGTTTATTGCCGATTGTAATTGTAAATAAAATTGATCGCTCGGGCTCAAGACCAGATTGGGTAATTAATGAGACATTTGACCTTTTTGATAAATTAGGTGCTTCCGAACAACAACTTGATTTTCCTGTACTGTTTACTTCAGCACTAAAAGGTTATGCTACTCTCAAACACGAAGATGCATCCAAAGACATGCATGTTCTTTTTGATCAAATCATATCTCATATCCCTGAGGGTAGTGGAGACATTGATGCTCCTTTCCAGATGCAGGTAACATCTCTTGATTATTCTACTTATGTTGGAAAAATTGTTGTTGGACGAATTAAACGAGGTGCAATTAAACCAAAACAAGAAATTGTTGTAGTTGATGGTCCAAATGGTGAACCAAAAAAAACAAAAATTACTCAAATACAAATGTTTGAGGGCTTAACAAAACAAGATGTTAATTATGCTGAGGCTGGAGATATTGTTTTAATAAATGGAATTGAAGATGCAAATATTGGGTCAACATTATGTGACCCTCTAAGAATAGAGCCTCTCAAAACGTTGCAAGTCGATAAACCAACTCTATGCATGAACTTTCTTGTTAATACATCTCCGCTTGCTGGAAGGGACGGTAAATTTGTAACAAGCAGACAAATAAGAGAGAGACTCAAAAAAGAATTGAAAAGTAACGTTGCACTTAAAGTTTCTTTTGGCAAGGATAGTGATGTTTTTGAAGTTTTTGGAAGGGGAGAACTTCATTTAACAATTCTGCTGGAAAACTTACGTCGAGAAGGTTTCGAACTCGCAGTTTCTAGACCCAAAGTTGTGTTTCAAAAAGATGAAAATGGTAGAGTTCTCGAACCATATGAGTCATTAACTGTCGATCTAGAAGAAGCCCATCAAGGGTCTGTCATGGAAGCGCTTGGAATGAGAAAGGGGGAATTGTTAGATATGATTTCTGATGGAAAGGGAAGAGTAAGATTAGAATATGTCATTCCATCCAGAGGTCTTTTAGGTTTTCAAAGTGATTTCTTGTCATTGACAAGAGGAACTGGACTTTTAAGTCATGTTTTTGATCATTATGGTGATAGTAAAGGAAATTTTTCTGGAAGAAAAAATGGTTCTCTAGTTTCTCAAGAGGATGGGAAAGCTGTTGCATTTGCATTATGGAAATTACAAGAACGAGGAAAAATGTTTCTTGAGCCTGGAGAGGAGGTCTACGAAGGCATGATAATAGGAATCCACTCCCGAGAAAATGATCTGGTTGTAAATCCAATAAAAGAAAAAAAATTAACTAACGTCAGAGCTTCAGGGAAAGATGAACATATTGATCTAGTAACTCCAATTAAATTAACATTAGAGAGAGCAATAGACTTTATTGAGGATGACGAACTATTAGAAGTTACTCCAAGTTTTTTGAGAATTAGAAAAAAAGAACTAAAAGAGAGTCAAAGAAGAAGAAGTGAGAGGGTAGCATGATTTCAACTTCCTGCTATGGTCATGTTTTTTATCAATATCGAACCACATGTCTTGTTTCCCCTAATACATTCATCGGCTCCAATGGCTAAAATATTTTTGTACATCTCTCTCAGGTTTACAGCAATGGTGACTTCACTAACCGGATGTAACATCTTTCCTTTTTCAATCCAGAAACCTGTCGCACCTTTAGAATAGTCACCAGTTACACTATTAACTCCTTGGCCCATTAATTCAGTTACAAAGAGACCTTTATCCAACTTTTTAAGCATTTCTTGGAGGTTATCCTTTGGAGTTGTAGATGAAGAGAACATTCTTAAATTATGGGAGCCCCCAGAGTTACCTGTAGTTCGCATTTTCAGTCTTTTGGCAGTATAGCTGGAGAGAAAATAATCTAACAAAACTCCATTATCGACTATTTTTCTTTTTTTAACTTTAACGCCTTCATCGTCAAAAGGAGTTGATCCTATTTCACCCTCGAGGAAAGGGTTTTCAAAAATCTGTATGTGATCAGAAAAAATTGATTTACCAATAGACTCGTTTAAGAAAGAAAGTTTTTTGTACAAAGAATTTCCACTTACTGCTTGAACAAAAGCACCAACAAGAGCCGAGCTTAAAGGCGCGTCAAAAAGGATAGCAGCATTTCTTGTTGATATTTTCTTGGAGCCAAGTCTTGCAAGTGTTCTTTTTGCAGCATATTCTCCAATTTCAGATGGACTAGAAAGTTTTTGGGGATTTCGATTGGTCGAATACCAAAAGTCTCTTTCCATTTCCTCTTTATAATGAGCAATTGGCGCAACTGATAAGCTGTGTCTGCTGTAGGGATAACCACCAGAAAACCCCTTCGTATTTTCTAAATAAAAATGTCCATGACTTGAATTAACAGATGCACCATCACTATTTTTTATTTGATTACTGACATTGAAAGCAGAAGATTCTGCCACTAATGCCATTTCAAGAGCATTTTCAGGAGAAAGTTTCCATGGATAATATAAAGGTATATATTTTGGGTGAAACTCCAAGTCTTGCTTATCAGGGAGGCCAGAAAATGAATCTTGTGCAGTGTACTTTGCAATTTCAATAGCCTTTAAGACTGTGTTCCTAATTTCATCATCAGAGAAATTGGAGGTTTGTGCGACACCTTTACGATGACCATCATAAACAGTTATTAAAGCATTTTTTTCTCTTGTGGTTTCTATAGTTTCTGTGTTGGACATCCTAACACTGACAGAAAAACCTTTATTTTCGGAAAGCTCAACACTGGCATCTTTAATCCCTGTCTTCTTTGCTATATTGAGCATTAGTTCTGCTTTTTGAATTAAAACTTCTCTAGAGAGAAAAAAAACACTATTATCAATTTTGTTCATAATTATATTATAGTCAATAAATGGGTGAAATCAGAGAAATTCGAATAGGTTTGGTATCAATTAGTGATAGAGCCAGCCAAAATGTTTATAAAGATCTTGGATTACCGAGTTTAAAAAATTGGCTGTCTAAAGTATTTGTTAGTCCATGGATTTCTTTTGAGAGATTAATTCCTGACGAAAGAAATATCATTGAAAAAACTTTGATTGAATTGGTTGACAATGATAGTTGTGACTTAGTTTTAACGACTGGTGGAACCGGGCCTGCCAAACGAGATGTAACTCCAGAGGCAACCATAAATATTGGTGAAAAAGAATTGCCAGGATTTGGTGAGCAAATGCGTCAAATATCACTTAACTTTGTTCCCACTGCTATATTATCCAGACAGACAGCAGTTGTTAGGGGGAATTCTTTAATTGTAAATCTACCAGGACAACCTAAAGCAATTGCTGAAACTTTAGAGGGTCTCAAAAATAAAGATGGAAGCATGCTTGTAAAGGGAATTTTTTCTGCTGTTCCTTACGGCATAGAATTACTCGGAGGACCAATAATACTTTTAGATGATAAGATATGCAAAGCTTACAGACCAAAAAAAACTTAGCTTATTATTTACTAATTTTTGATTGACCTAGTCAATTTAAACAACTTTTTTGTTTTTCTTAATTGTCTGATTATGTCTGCTAAATGCTGTCTATTTTTGACTTCGATAGCAGTTTTTAAAACTGTTAAGTTTGAACCTTGATTTGGTAGGATGGTTAGATCTACAATATTTGCCTCTGCAGAGGAGATTGCAGATGCAAGTATACCCAGAGTTCCGGGAGTATCTTTCACTTCTAAAATCAAATGAGTTATGAATAACTTATAGATTGGTTCCCCCCAAACGACCTCAGTCCACCTATTTGGATCTTTTTGTTTCTGCTTGACGGCATTCAGACAAATTTTTCTATGTATTAATAAACCGGCACCACCAAGCATTTGTCCAAAGGCCATATCCCCTGGTATAGGGTGACAACAGCCAGCATATTGAACCGCAGTACCCTCTGATCCGTTTACAGTTATTCCGTCATGAGATTGAGTTAAGTGATCAATTGACACTCTTAGGGCTTCGCGAGCATTAGGTGAAAGACTGTTATTCTTATCAATGGCTGCAGAATGACCTACAAGTCTTCTCGCTGCAACATGAGCCAAAGTTCTTCCAAGACCTATTTCCTCAACTAGGCTATTTTTATCATTCGATTTGGTTTCTTTAAACAACTGTTGCCAATTAAGTTTAGGATCATTTATTCCAAGGCAACCAATAGATTGTAATGCTTGATTAAGTAACCTTTGACCAAAAGAAATCGCTTTCTCTTTACTAACATTCTTTAAAGTATGTCTTATAGCTGCTCTTGCTTTAGCGGTTCTAACAAATCCCAACCAACCGGGGTGGGGTGACGCTCTTTCTGATTGTAAAATTACAACAATATCACCATTTTTAAGTTCAGTATCTAGTGCTTTTTGCTCTCCATTAATTGCTGCGCCTGAACACCTGTTACCAATATCTGAATGAACAGAATAAGCAAAATCAACAGGTGTTGATCCTCTGGGCAACTCTCTTATTTCACCCTGAGGAGTAAAAACATAAACCATATCAGGGTAAAGGTCAATTTTTAAGTTATCCAGAAACTCAGAAGCTTCAGATGATTGTTTTTGGAACGTTAATAATGATTGCATCCACACGTGGGTTTTTTGTTGAAGAGGAGTAATTTCTTGTGCATGCTCTTTGTAAAGCCAATGTGAGGCAATGCCAACCTCAGCAAATCGTTGCATTTTTTCTGTTCTAATTTGTAATTCTAGAGGTGTTCCATATGGTCCGATTACTACTGTATGAATTGATTGATATCCATTTGATTTAGGTATAGCAATATAATCTTTGAACCTACCTGGAAAAGGTTTGAAGATTGCATGCATTGCTCCCAAAGCCACATAACACTCCGGAGCAGTTTTAACAATAATTCGGAAGCCATATATATCTAAAACTTCTGCGAAACTAAGATTCTTTTCTTTCATTTTTAAATAAATAGAATATAAGCTTTTTTCTCTTCCGAAAACTTTGCCTTTGACACCAAAGCTTGGTAATTTTTTTTTAATTTTTTTTTCTAATTCGTGGATGATCTCTTTTCTATTACCTCTAGCTGACAACATTGCTCTATGTAAAGTTTTATAGCGATATGGAAATAAATTTAAAAAACATAAATCTTCAAACTGCCTATAGAGTTCATTAAAACCAAGTCGATAGGCAATTGGTGCGAACACTTCTAAAGTTT
>NHHF01000020.1 GCA_002171155.1 Betaproteobacteria bacterium TMED156 | reverse complement strand
TTTTTTATTTTTGGTTTGTTTAAAATCTTTTTACCATTGTTTTATCTAACTGAATATAAAATTAGTTTCAAAGTTTCCAATTTAATTCTGCCTGATCCAGTTTTTCTTATAGTTTCATTTGAATATTTATAGATTTTTTTTAAGCATACAAATGATTTATTTTTTATAAATTTTATTGAATTTTACTAAAATATTCATGATATAACTCATCCATATATTTCGTGATCTAAGTCAGGGAATTTGATGAACATAAATCAAGGTAACCACCTTCATACATTAGTCATCTTTCTAATTTTTTTATGTAATTTATTTTCAATCTGAATATTGGTATTTACGTGATTACCAATAAGTAAAATTTGTTTTGAATTACTTTTTTTTAAACTATCTATGATTTGTGCCAGTAACATAATTTTTTGACTACAGATTTTATGACAATATTACTTATAATTTCAGGAACATTTCTTTCAGGTGTTGGAAGTGTACTAATTGCTAGTCTAATAACTTGGAAGATAATGGCTAGATTCACAGATTATTTACTAAGTTTTGCTGCTGGTACTTTACTTGCAACTGCATTTTTAAATTTAATACCCGAGGCATTTGAGATTTCATCTTTAGATTCTAGTTTGATGATGTGGTTACTTGCAGGAATTCTTTTTTTCTTTTTATTAGACAAAAGTAAACTATATCATCATAGCCATGAGCATTATCACCGTCAAAATCAAAGTATTGAATTAAAAATAAAAAAACTCTCTCCCGTAAGTAATTCACCTAAAAATAATGTTTGGTCAATTATATTGTTAGGCGATGCTATTCATTGCTTTGCAGACGGTATCCTTATAGCTTCAGCTTTTATTGCAGATTGGACCTTGGGAGTTTTGTCCACCTTGGCAGTACTGGCGCACGAAATACCTCACCATGTTGGTGATCTTGTTGTAGTGAGCAACTCATTGTCATCTAAACAAGATGCTTTAAAAAAAGTCAGTCTGGCAGGCTTTTTTGCCGTATTTGGTGGTATTATGGGATTTATATTTCTAGAATCTTTTGATGACTTACTTCCTTATTTTTTAATTTTAGCTGCAAGTAGTTTTGTTTATGTTTCACTTGCTGATTTAATACCACAATTGCAAAAAGAGTTATCATTGCCAGAAACTATGTATCAATTACTGTGGTTATTTTCGGGTGTTTTTTTTATAGGTTTTGCTTCTCATTTGGGCCACTAACATAATTTACTTTAATAATAAATTGTTTCTGGGTCAATACTAGACCATAGGTGCCAAGTTGCTACAGTCCTCCAAGGTTTCCATTTATGTGACAGTTTTAAAATTTTCATCTGTTGATTTTCGTTTTTTTTTAAATCATAGTGTAATTTTATTGCTCTAATTAGACCCAAATCGTTTTCTGGGAATATATCAGGTCTAAGTAAACAAAAAATTAAAAACATATTAATTGTCCAAATACCAATGCCAGAAAATTTGAGCAGTGTAACGGTGATTTCTTGTTCACTCATTTTTACAAGACTTTTTGAAAAGTCTTTGTTTTCTTTAAAATATTTTGCTAAATTTGTAATATAAAATGCTTTTTTTCCCGAAATACCTATTTTGTATAGATTATCTTTTTGTTTTAAGATCTTTTCTGGATCAACAAACATAAAGCTACTTAACAAGTCAGGGTGTTTTTTTCCTTTATGCTGTGCATGTAGTTTTTTCCAAACACCTTCAGCTGCTTTAACTGATATTTGTTGACCAATTATTGCCCTGACTAATGTGGTAAAAGGATCCCCATGAGATTTGATTTTAGATTTATTGTTGCTGATTAAATTTGCCATCACAATATCCTTACTACTCAAATCTTTGCACGCTTTGACCCAGTAATTTGGAACATTTAACTTTGGACAATTCATTAGAATATATTTTAGACTATATTATTAATTAATTTATAGGTTTTATTGTGATTGTTTTAATTTCCCCAGCTAAGTCAATGGACTTTGAAAGAAAAATACCAGAACTTAATTTCACAAACCCTGTTTTCCACGGTGATGCTGTCAAACTCGTGAAGACAATTACCCCATTGGGTGAAAAAGGGTTACAAGACTTAATGAAATTATCAAAAAAACTCTCCGAATTGAATAATAATAGATTTCTTGAATTTGAGATGAGGCCAAAAAATAGTCGTGCCAGACCAGCAATTTTTTCTTTCAATGGAGATGTTTATGATGGCATTAATATAGACTCTTTTACCATTGAGGACATTTATTATGCCCAGAGGAATTTGAGGATCTTATCCGGTCTGTATGGTCTTTTAAAACCTTTAGATCTGATTCAACCACATCGTTTAGAAATGGGCACTAAATTAAAAAATGCAAAAGGTAATAACTTATATGACTGGTGGCATAGCAGAATAGCGCAAGAACTAAAAAAAGAAATAGTCAATGGAAAATCAGAGGCTTTGATCAATCTTGCCTCTTTGGAGTACTTTAAGTCAGTAGAAAAATATATCAACTTAAATTTTATAGCGCCTGTTTTTCAAGATTATGTATCTGGGGAATACAAAACAGTTGGTGTTTTTGCGAAAAAAGCAAGAGGTTTAATGACATCATTTATATTGAAGAATAAATTAAAAAAAATTTGTGATTTGAAAGAATTCAATAGTCATGGTTATAAGTTTCATAATAAAATTTCGACAAACGAAAAGCTTTTTTTTCGGAGGAGGAAATAACATTTGGTTCTAATGTTAAACAGATGCCAAATTTTTCTATTACTTTTTCTTGTATTTTAATTGCTAGATTCATTATGTCCTTATAACTGGCATCTCCATAATTAACTATAATTAACGAATGTTTTTTATATATTCCTGCATCATTTACTTTATATCCTTTTAATTTGCATTCGTCTATTAACCATGCTGCTGAAATCTTGGCTTCATTTTCGATCACTTTGAAGTTGGGCATTTTTGGAAAATTTTTTCTTAAATCTTTTGCTTGATAGATTTTTACTATGGGGTTTTGAAAAAAACTACCAAGATTTGGCAATAAATTTGAATCAGGAAGTTTACGATTTCTAATTTTAATAATTGATTCTGCAATTTTTTTTGGGCTTACTTTACCAATAATTTCTTTTCTTACCTCATCATATGATGTTATCAATGGTGACTCTTTTTCAGACCATAATACAAAATCAATACTTATTATAAAATATCTGGTCTTCTTCCAACCGTCATGAATCATTTGATTTTTGAATAAACTATTACGATATCGAAATTCGCACTCATGAGGTTTAAAGTTAACTAATTTTTTCTGCTCGAAATCCCAAGCTAAAATTGAATCTATCCTATCTTTTATTTCCAGTCCATAAGCACCTATATTTTGGATAGGGGCAGCTCCAACAGTTCCAGGAATCAAAACTAAATTTTCAAGCCCTCCTAAATTTTTTGATAGAGTCCAAATGACAAAATCATTCCAATTTTCACCTGCTAAGCATCTAACAAATGTTTTGTTATTTTTTTCTTTGATTATTTCCTTTCCTTTTATCTTGTTTAGTAAGATAGTCGAAGTTAGAGGTTGATTATCAGGTGCTAGAAAAAAAATATTACTTCCACTCCCAATTACAAGTCTTGGATTGGTATTAACAATTTCAGGAAATTCATTAATTTGAGAAATTTTATTTATGGAAAAAAGATTTGTGCAGAAAGCATTTATTTTTAAACCATTGTTATTTTTTAAGTCAATCAGTTTTAGATTCCTCATTTTTTTCCGAATTGCCTATCCAAATAGCTGAGTCGAATTTAGTCTGAGTAATTTTAACTAGCCCTGACTTAGATAATTCAAGCAAGGCTACGAAATGTACAACAATTGACATGCGACTGACACTTTTTTTTGATTGAAAAAGCTTAATGAACTCTATGTAAGAAAAGTCACTAATTCTATTTAATATCATAGACATGTGTTCTCTAACTGAAAATAGTTCTTTAGTAATAGAATGACTAATTCTCAAGCTTTTCAATGTTAATAATGACTTTATTGAGTTATGCAGGTCAATTACTGTCAAACTTGGTAAAACATTATTTGAGGACTTATAATGTAATACATATGGTGTAGAAAACTCTCTGCCAACTCTAGGTATCCCATCAACTTGCTTTGCTACTTTTTTAAACTTTTCATATTCAATTAACTGACGAACAAGATCAGCTCTGGGATCGTTGGACTCTTCCTCATCCGTGGAGTTTATTTTTTTTGGAACTAGCATTCTCGCTTTGATTTCAATTAAGACAGCAGCCATAAGTAAATACTCCGACGCCAATTCTAAATTGACTGTTCTGATTTTTTCAACGTATTCCAAATATTGAGTTGTAACTTTTGCCATTGGAATATCAAGGATATTAAAATTTTCTTTTTTTATGAGATAAATTAATAAATCCAGAGGTCCTTCAAAAACTTCTAAGATAATTTCAAGCGCGTCAGGAGGAATATATAAGTCTCTTGGTAAATTGTTGATTGGTTCCCCATAAAGACGAGCATTTAAAGTTTTTTGTAAGTATTCGTCATCCATAGTAATTTATTTTTTTTGTTCAAAGTATACATAAGCAGGTTGTCTTAATGTGACTCTTTTATTTACATCTTGTTCTTGGTTGGACAGTTCTATTTTATCCCAGAGTATTGCTCTTCCAGTTTTTTGTTTAGTTTCAATATCAGAATTTTTTGACTTTATTTCAGATATAAATTTTGAAATATCAGACTTATATTTTTTATTTCTTTTAAACATTTTCCACTCTTTCTATTAATTTTTTTAAATCCTTTTCTTCTATTCTTGAGATTAAATGCTCACTTGAATTAATATTTTTGATATCTAGTTTATCTAAGTCACCCCAAGACCAAGGTTTTGGTAAATCAAAAATTCTAGACTCAATCTCTGAAACAATAGACGGAAGGATTGGCTTTATTAGGATAGTTATCTTTGCAAAACAGTAAATACTAAAAGAAAGAATTTTATGAAGTGCTAACTTTTCAGATAGTAAATTTGAGTTTTTTTCATTATTATCTCTTATGTTTTTCGCCAAAATCCATGGCTTATTTTCATCAATGTAGCTATTTACATAATCCATGAGAATGGTTAACTCTTTGGATACTTTAGATGTGTTTCTATCTTCATAATTTTTTCTAATATTTTTTTTGAATTCATTAAATTTCTCATTAATTTTAGATTCACTATCATCGTTTAAGTTTATTTGACTATTCTTTAAAACCTTACCATTGAATAATTTTTTTATGAATCCTGAAACCCGACTGTAAATGTTAATATACTTACCAACCAAATCGCTGTTAATTTTCTTCATAAAATCGTCAAGATTTAAGTCAATATCTTCCATTGACCCATTTAATTTTGTGGCAAGATAATATCTCAAACATTCTGGATTTAATCCTGATTTAATGTATTCCTCCGCCGTAATGTAAGTTCCTCTTGATTTACTCATTTTATGCCCATTAATAGTTAAGAATCCGTGAACGTAGATAGCTGAAGGTACTCTGAATCCAGAAAATTTTAGTATAGCTGGCCAAAATAATGAGTGAAAGTATAATATGTCTTTACCAATAAAGTGTACCTGTTCATATTCTGATTTTGGCGAAACGAACTCATTAAAATCTTTGTTATTTTTTTCACACCAATTTTTTAAACCAGCATAGTAACCAATGGGGGCATCAAGCCAAACATAGAAGTACTTGTTTGGAGAATTTGGAATTTCGAATCCAAAATATGGAGCATCTCTAGATATATCCCAATCAGTCAAATTTGATTTACCATTAGCATCTGGCTTTAACCACTCATTGATTTTGTTTAGTGATTCTATTTGGAGTTTTCCAGTCTGAGTTGTCCAATTTTGAAGAAAATCAATGCACCTTTTGTCAGAAAGCAGAAAAAAATAGTGATCGGATTCTCTAGTCTCAGGTCTTTTTCCACTTAATTGTGATACGGGGTTTTTTAAGTCTGTTGGATTATATGTTGCTCCACAAGCTTCACATGCATCTCCGAATTCATCGCTTGAACCACAGCGAGGGCATTCGCCTTTAATAAATCGATCAGGCAAAAACATTTGTTTTTCAACATCAAACATTTGTTTTATTTTTTTAATCTTGATTAGTTTTGCTTCGACTAAACTGCTGTATATCTTATTTGATAGCTCGCGATTTTCCTTAGAATGGGTAGTGTAGTAACAATCGAAATCAATGAAAAATGCCGAAAAATCTCTTTTATGCTCATGCCACACCTTTTCGATTAGTTGTTCGGGACTTATCCTTTCTTTTTGAGCTTTGAGCATTACTGGTGTGCCATGAGTATCGTCTGCACAAATGTATACTGTAGTATTTCCTAATAATTTTTGAAATCTTACCCATATGTCTGTTTGCACATATTCAACTAAATGACCCAAATGAATTGGACCATTTGCATATGGTAAAGCAGATGTAATAAAGATTTTTCTTTTAGTATTTTCGGACATATATTTATATTTTACCTTTTAGAGAATTAATTATGACAATTAAAAATGACAACTGGATTCGAAAAATGGCCCTAGAAAATAAAATGATTTCTCCATTCGAGGATGTACAAATTAGAAGTAGCAATGGTAATCCTGTAATTTCGTATGGTACATCTAGCTATGGATACGATGTCCGATGTGCTGATGAATTCAAAGTTTTTACAAATATTAATTGTAGTACCGTTGACCCCAAAAACTTTGATTCCAACTCATTTGTGGATTTTAAAGGCAAAATATGTATTATTCCTCCAAACTCATTTGCTCTGGCAAGAACAGTCGAATTTTTTCGCATACCAAGAAATACACTCACAATTTGCCTTGGAAAAAGCACATATGCAAGATGTGGAATTATTGTAAATGTTACCCCTTTGGAGCCTGAATGGGAGGGAAATGTTACTCTAGAATTCTCCAATACGACGCCATTGCCAGCTAAGATCTATGCAGGCGAGGGATGTGCCCAAATGGTATTTTTTGAAAGTGACGAAGATTGCAAATTATCCTATAAAGATAGAGATGGTAAGTACCAGGGACAAAAGGGAGTTACATTACCTAAAACTTAATTTTACTATATGTTGAAAAACGATAACTTAATTCATTTTGTTTATCTTTTAAAATTGGTCCGTGTTTAACATGCCAAATCTCTTGATTCCATTCAGGAAAAAATGTGTCTCCATTGATTTTTTTTTTGATGTGAGTTATTTCTAATTTGTCAGCAACTGGTAAAAATATTTTGTAAATAGATGTACCACCTGCAACCATGAGATTTTTCTTTTGATTTACTGCCAACCAGCAATATACATCTTTGATGTTGTCAAAGATATGAACATTATGAGCATTTTCTATTCTATTTTTTTGTTTAGTGAGAACAAGATTTTCTCTTTCAGGCAGTGCCCCACCAATATTATTAACTACTGACTCATATGTTTTTCTCCCCATAAGAACTGGTTGATTTAAAGTTATTTTTTTAAATCTTTTTAGATCGTCGCTGATGTGCCATGGTAATTTACCATTATTACCTATCACTCCATTTTCTGATATTGCGACTAAGATTGTTACTAATGGCTTCGAATTATGTATCATTTTTCATACAGCAACTGGGGCTTTAATTGCAGGGTGGTGAGTATAGTTATGAAAATTAAAATCTTCACTTTTGTATGAAAAGATATCCTTTGGGAGTCTATTGAACTTTAATTGTGGGCGCGGTAATGGTTCTCTAACTATTTGCATTTTTGCTTGAGTGACATGATTTTTATAAATGTGGCAATCTCCTCCCGTCCATATTAGTTCGCCTGTCTTTAAACCATTCTGATGAGCCATCATATATGTCAGAATGGCATAGCTTGTTATATTGAACGGTACCCCTAAGAAAACATCTGCACTTCTTTGATAAACCTGGCAAGACAAAGATCCATTGGAAACATAAAATTGAAACAAAATATGGCATGGTGTTAGTGCCATTTCTGGTATTTGAGAAACATTCCAAGCACTAACAATTAAGCGTCTGGAATTGGGGTTTAGTTTTAATTCACTACATACATTTTGAATTTGATCAATAGAATTTTTTGTATTGTCTGGTTTAGGATCAGGCCATGATCTCCATTGTTTTCCATAGACGGGACCCAGTTCACCTTTGTCGTTAGCCCATTCATTCCAAATGGTTACACCTTTTTCTTGTAAATATTTAACATTTGTCTCTCCCGAAAGAAACCAAAGCAACTCTTCAACCACTGATTTGAGATGAATTTTTTTTGTGGTAATGACTGGCAACTCTTTTCTAAGACTAAATCTCATTTGCCACCCAAATACCGAGATTGTTCCAACCCCCGTTCTGTCTTCTTTTGGACAACCGTTAGCTAGAATATGATTAATGAGTTCGATGTATGATTTCAATTAAGTTACCACTGAATTGTAACCATTATCAACGTGAGTGATTTCTCCGGTAATACCCTTGGATAGGTCAGAAAGTAAAAAGGCAACTACATTTCCAACATCGTCTATAGTTATGTTTTTCCTCATTGGTGAATGAGTTTCTACTTTTTTAAGAATGTCAGAAAATCCCTTAATACCACTTGCTGCTAAAGTTTTAATTGGACCAGCAGAAACACCATTTACTCTAACATTCAGTGGGCCACAACTAGCCGCTAAGTATCTTACGCTCGCTTCTAAACTAGCTTTTGCCAACCCCATGGTGTTATAACCTGTGACACTTCTCTCGGCCCCTAAATAACTTAAGGTTGCTACTGAAGCATCTCTATTTCTCATTAGTGGGAGTAAGCTTTTTACCATAGCTCCAAAACTATAAACAGATATATCGTGTGCCGTCAAAAAATTTTCACGATTAAAACCATCCAAAAAATCTCCAGATATAGCTTCTCTTGGTGCAAAAGCAATTGCATGAACGAACCCATCTAACCCATCCCATTCTGTAGCGATGTAATCATGTAAGCCGTTAATGTTATCATCTTTGGCTACGTCACAATCAAAACACATTTTTGATTCAAATTCTCTTGCTAGATTATTGATCCTATCTTTAAACCTTTCACCTTGATAACTAAATGCAATTCTTGCACCTTGATTATGACAAGCTTTAGCTATTCCATAAGCTATAGACCTGTTTGATATCATTCCTGAGATGAGAATTTTTTTGTTTTTTAGAAAACTCATTTTATATAAATAAGTGATAATTGATAGGATTTGTATGATACTTT
>NHHF01000019.1 GCA_002171155.1 Betaproteobacteria bacterium TMED156 | reverse complement strand
TAATTTACTAAAATTTACAAAATTTTTTTGAATAGTGACTGAAATTAATTTTAATTAATTATATCAATAACTTAATTTAATAAGCTAATTATATTATTCTGTTCTTCAAGTAATTCATTTAGGGTTGTAGTAAATTTTGATTTTGCAAATTCATTCATAGGTAAATCTTTAATTATTTCGTATTTCATTTGAGAACAAGTGACTGGCATCCCGAAGATTAAGTCTTCTGGAATACCATATTCACCTCGAGAAGGCACTCCCATTGTAACCCAATCACCATCAGTGCCATTTATCCAGTCTCTCATATGATCGACTGCCGCATTAGCTGCAGAAGCAGCCGAAGAAAGACCGCGCGCTTGAATAATTGCCCCACCTCTCTTTCCAACAGTGGGTAGGAGATATTCTTTGATCCATAAGTCGTCATTAATTAACTTTTCTAGTGGAGCTCCAAAAACATTTGCAAATCTTGTATCTGCATACATAGTTGGAGAATGATTTCCCCAAACACATAAATTTTTTACGTCTTTGACAGAACAGCTTACTTTTTTTGATAATTGAACAAGGGCCCTATTATGATCCAGTCTCATCATTGCTGTAAAATTTTCTTGGGAAATATTCGGTGCTGATTTCATTGCTATATAAGCATTTGTATTTGCTGGGTTTCCAACTACCAGCACCTTAACTGACCTGCTCGCAACCTCATTTATAGCATTGCCTTGTATCTTGAAAATATTTGCATTAGCCATTAGAAGATCTTTCCTCTCCATACCAGGACCTCTAGGACTCGCCCCAATTAATATCGCAATATCTGCATCTTTAAAACCTGACATGGGGTTATTGTGAGCAGATACTTCAGACAAAAGTGGAAAAGCACAATCCTCAATTTCCATTACAACACCAGATAAAGATTTTTGAGATTTTTCATTATCAATTTCAATAAGTTGGAGGCATATTTTCGTGTTCTTTCCTAACATTTCTCCAGTAAGAATTCTGAAAATAATACTATAACCAATTTGCCCTGCTGCACCAGTAATTGATATTTTTACAGGCTTATTTTGATTATCATAAGATTTTATCAATTAAATTCTCCCATTAAAGAATAGTATATTATGTTGCGTGGTACACATTTTGATTAAAAATGTTAGAGTAATATGGTTTTTTTTAGTAGTGAGTCAATTTTCCTGCTTCAATAATTGAAACATTACTTTCAACCTTCAAAAATTATGAATTACGTGAGTTATTTGGAAACTATTATGACAGTAAACTTAACTGAAAATAAAGTTAAAAGAAAACAATATAGAAACATTAGGATTGATCAGATTCTTACATACCGGTTGCCAGCAGCTGGTATTATGTCGATCCTTCACAGAATAAGTGGTGCTGGGCTGTTTTTAGTCTTGCCTCTTCTAATTTACTTACTTCAGCTGAGTTTGCATTCAAAAAATGACTTTCAAAATATACCCATCTTAATGTCAAACCCAATAATTTTCCTTATTATTTCGGGAGTTATTTGGGCTATTATTCATCACTTTTTCGCTGGAATAAGGCATTTGGTGTTAGATTTACATATTGGCTTATCTAACAAGAGCGCATCTGGTTGGGGGATAATAATAATAAGCGGGTCTCTTACGTTATCAGCAATTTCATGGTTGGGACTTTTCGAAATGGTTTTTAAATAACCTTCAACTTATTCGTCATGAAGCAAAATGAGCACGAATTACCCAAAAGAAAGACTGTCGATATAGGACATTTTGGATTATATGACTGGATAGCTCAACGAGTTTCGGCCGTAATTTTAGCTATCTACACAGTAATTTTTACAACTGCAATCATTATTTTGAGGAACGATGGCTACTTTGGATGGTCTGATTTGTTTAGTAATTTTTGGATGAAGAGTATTAGTATTCTGGCTACATTAGCACTTTGCTACCATGCTTGGGTAGGAATAAGAGACATTTGGATGGACTATATTAAACCTGCTCGAATTAGACTTTTTTTACAAGGTTTTTCCATTTTATGGCTTATTGGTTGTGGTTTTTGGGCAGTATCTATTCTTTGGAAGGTTTGATTTATGGCTGAAATTTTGTCGCACAATATTCTTGGCATGCCAAGAAGGAGGTTCGATACAGTAATTATTGGTGCTGGTGGTGCTGGCATGAGGTGTTCTCTGCAGCTTGCAGCAAACGATGTTAACGTTGCTGTTCTCTCAAAAGTTTTTCCAACGCGATCACACACTGTTGCAGCTCAAGGAGGAATTGGTGCTTCTCTGGGGAATATGAGTGAAGATAATTGGTACTGGCACATGTTTGATACTGTCAAAGGCTCGGATTATCTTGGAGATCAAGATGCGATTGAATTTATGTGCAAAGAAGCTCCTAGTGCAGTTTATGAGCTGGAACATTTTGGTATGCCATTTGATAGAAATTCTGATGGAACGATTTATCAAAGACCATTTGGAGGACATACTTCAAACTTAGGAGAAAAACCTGTTCAAAGAGCATGTGCTGCTGCTGACAGAACTGGACATGCTCTTTTACACACTTTATATCAACAAAATGTTCAATCCAAAACAAAATTTTTTATCGAATGGATGGCTTTGGACATTGTAATGACTAATGATGGAAATTGTGCTGGTGTTATAGCACTTGAGATGGAAACTGGTGAATTAATGTTTTTTGAATCTAAAGCTACAGTCTTGGCAACTGGAGGAGCTGGAAGAATCTGGGCCGCTTCCACAAATGCTTTTATAAATACAGGTGACGGTGTGGGGATGGCTGCTAGAGCTGGAGTTCCACTTCAAGACATGGAATTTTGGCAGTTTCATCCAACTGGTGTTGCTGGGGCTGGTGTTCTCATTACAGAAGGAGTTAGAGGTGAGGGTGGTATACTTCTTAATTGTGACGGAGAAAGGTTCATGGAGAGGTATGCTCCGACATATAAGGATCTTGCACCAAGAGATTTTGTATCTCGTTCAATGGGGCAAGAAATTAATGAAGGTAGAGGTTGCGGTCCAAATAAAGATCATGTTTTACTTAAACTTGATCACCTTGGCTCAGATAAAATACTAAAAAAACTACCCTCAATTAGAGAAATAGCCATAAAGTTTGCTAATGTTGACCCTATTAAAGAACCAATTCCAGTAGTACCCACTATTCATTATCAAATGGGTGGAATTCCAACAGACGTCAACGGTCAGGTTGTTGTTCCTAGTGGCAAAAATGGAATGACAGGCAATCATAGACTAGTCGACGGATTATATGCTATTGGAGAATGCGCCTGTGTTTCAGTCCATGGTGCAAACAGATTAGGTACAAATTCTCTGTTGGACTTGGTTGTTTTTGGTCGAGCAACTGGTCGTTTTTTAGTTTCTAAAAATATTAGAAATGAAAGTTTCAAAAAAATTCCTTCTGATGCTGGTGACATTTCTCTTGAGAGATTGTCCCGACTTGATTCTGCAAAATCGGGTGAGAGTGTTCAAGGGGTAGCTGACGAGATTAGAGAAACAACCCAGAAAAATTGCGGTGTGTTTAGAAGTTCCAAACTCATGAAAGAGGGCGTTGATGCTTTAAAGTTATTAGAAGAAAAAGTTTCTTCCATATATTTTTCTGATAAGTCAAAAATTTTCAATACTGCTCGCGTCGAAGCCCTAGAGGTTGGTAATTTGATTGAGGCTGCTAAGGCCACAATGATATCTGCTGAGGCCAGAAAAGAAAGTAGAGGAGCACACTCACATAATGATTATTCTGATCGCAATGACGAAAACTGGATGAAACATACTTTGTGGTTTTCTGAAAACAATAGGCTTGACTACAAACCAGTCATTCTTAAACCCTCATCTGTTGAATCATTTAAACCAAAGAAACGTACTTTTTAAATAATTATTCTATAGGATAAATAATGTCTGAGAGAAATGTAAAATTTAATATTTATCGTTATAATCCAGACATAGATAAAAAGCCATATATGCAAGATCTATCAGTCAAATTGGGTGAAAATGATCGTATGCTTTTGGATGCATTAATTAAAATCAAATCAACTGTTGATGATTCACTTGCGATCAGAAGGTCTTGCAGAGAGGGTGTTTGTGGCTCCGACGCAATGAACATTAACGGAAAAAATGGACTTGCATGTATTACTAATTTAAATGACCTTTCTCAACCAATAGTATTAAAACCTCTACCTGGTTTACCAGTCATCAGAGATTTAATTGTTGATATGACACAGTTTTTTAAACAATACGAATCTATAAAACCATATTTAACTAATAATGATTCACCGCCTGAAAAAGAAAGACTTCAAACTCCTGAAGAGCGTGAGGAATTAGATGGTTTATATGAATGTATTCTCTGTGCGTGTTGTTCCACCAGTTGTCCATCGTTTTGGTGGAATCCTGATAAATTTGTCGGTCCAGCAGGTCTTCTTCAAGCTTATAGATTTATTGCTGACAGTAGAGATCACGCAACATCCGAAAGACTTGACAATCTTAATGAACCGTACAGGTTATTTAGATGTCATACAATTATGAATTGCGTTGATGTCTGTCCAAAGGGCTTAAATCCTACCAAAGCTATAGGCAAAATAAAAGATTTAATGTTAAAAAGATCTATTTAATTATTCATAATGTTGTTCAAATTGTTTGTACTATAATACATTAATATTTTCTTGTATCAGAGGTACAAAATTAGTCTCAAAAATAAATATCCTGAGATTTCGTTAGATGTTCTAAAATGGAAGTCTAGGCGTGGTTTATTAGAAAATGATTTGATATTGGAGAAATTTTTTAATATATATGGAAATTCGCTCTCATCTGAAGATATGGATGGCTTAAAACTCCTACTTGGATTGAATGATAACGATTTATTAGATTTATTTTTGAGAAAGACAAACTTGAGTGGTAGTGTTGATCTTCCTCACGTTAGAAATGTTCTCAACAAACTTAGAGATGTTTGAAATATTCTTTTGGGGTTAAAATGGCAAATCACGGAACAGCTACAATTTCATTTTCTGACGGTAGTAAGTCATCAGAATTTCCAATTTTCCAAGGCTCAATGGGTTCAGATGTTATTGACATTAGAAAACTTTATACTGAGACAGGCAAGTTTACCTATGATCCAGGCTTTCTATCGACTGCATCATGTAAATCAAATATAACTTTTATCGATGGTGACAAAGGTATTCTCTTGTATCGAGGATACCCTATTGAAGAACTGGCTAGATCTAGTGATTTTTTGGAAGTTTGTTACCTACTTCACTATGGGGAGCTCCCTTCTGAGTCTGAAAAGAATGATTTTGATAATTTGGTAAAAAGTCATTCTATGGTTCACGAGTCCATGGCTCTTTTTATGAATGGATTTCCCAGAAATGCACATCCAATGGCTATTTTGACTGGTTTAATAGGTGGTATGGCTGCATTTTACCCTGACAGTCTTAAAATTAACTCTACAGAGCAACAAGATTTAAGCCTAATTCGTTTGGTATCTCAGATGCCAACTTTAGTAGCAATGTCTCATAGATATTCTATGGGACAACCATACCTTTATCCAAAAAAGGAATTGTCTTATACAGCAAACTTCATGCGAATGATGTTTGGTTCTCCCTCTGATGAATATGCAATTAAAAATATCTTAGTCAGAGCACTTGATAGAATCTTCATTCTGCATGCGGATCATGAACAAAATGCCTCAACATCTACTGTTCGATTATGCGGTTCATCTGGAACAAGTCCATTTGCAGCTGTAGCAAGTGGAGTTGCTTGTTTATGGGGACCAGCCCACGGAGGTGCTAATCAAGCTTGTTTGGAAATGTTAGAAAGGTTACATTTGCAAGGTGGAGTTGCCAAAGTTGGAGATTTCATGGAAAGGGTCAAAGATAAAGATTCTGGTGAGAGACTTATGGGTTTTGGCCATAGAGTCTATAAAAACTTTGATCCAAGAGCAAAAATTATGCAAGAAACTTGTAAAGAAGTTTTAGCTGAGTTGGGATTAGAAAATGATCCATTATTCAAGTTAGCTTCAGCTTTAGAAAAGATAGCACTGGAAGATGAATACTTTGTTGAACGAAAACTCTATCCAAATGTTGATTTTTATTCAGGCATAACCCTCAAGGCTCTTGGTTTACCTTCAGAGATGTTCACATCCATTTTTGCATTAGCAAGAACAATTGGTTGGGTTGCACAATGGAAAGAAATGATTAATGATTCAGAGTACAGAATAGGTCGGCCCAGACAATTATTTGTTGGTTCGAAGCCAAGAAAGGTATTACCTTTAAAAAGTCGTTAAAGTTCAATATAGTATTATTTAAACTTTTTAGTCACACAAACTTCATTACTTTGATTAGTTCAAAATTTTTAGAATATTACGAATCTGAGATTAATAAACGAAAATATCTCATTGATAAGGGCCAAAGAAATGTAATTGGTTACCTTGATCAATCAATTGATTTTTGGACACAATGGCAAAAACAACAGGATGAAATTTTTCCTCTGTTAAAAAGTAAGTTACCAACACCGCGTGGTGTATATATATGGGGAGGAGTAGGTAGAGGCAAAACTTTTTTAATGGATGTTTTTTTTAGTTTTATTCCTGTAAAAAAAAAAATTAGGATACACTTCCACGAATTCATGAAAAAGATTCACTCTGAAATGTATCAATTGAAAGATCAGGTAAATCCACTTTTATTTATTTCAAAAAAAATTGCCAAAAAGTACAATCTGATCTGTTTTGATGAATTTCATGTTTCAGATATTGCCGATGCTATGATTTTAGACAGGCTTTTAAAAGGCTTACACAACTACAATGTAGGGTTTGTCATGACATCGAATTATTCCCCCGACGACCTATACCCTGATGGCCTTCATCGTAACGAGTTACTACCAGCAATACAGTTAATTAAGAAAATATCGGAAGTAAAAAGAATTCCACAAGGAGTTGATCACAGAAGGAATAGAAGCGACGAGGATTTTATACATTTAACAAAAAATCGCTCAAGAATAAATAGTCATTATCAATATCCCCTAAATAGTGATTCTAATCTCGCTATGCAAAGATTTTTTAATATTTATACAGATGGACTACACAATTCAAATGAAAAAATTTCTATTAATGGTCGCGAACTAAATTATATTGCCAAGTCAAAAAAGTTGATATGGATAGATTTTAAAGATTTATGTTCAGATTTTCGGTCTCATAATGATTATCTTTCACTTTGCGAAGTTTTTAGTACTATTATGGTAAGCAATGTTCCATTACTAAATGATGAGAAGATTTCATCTGCAAAGCGATTTACTTGGTTAGTAGATGTCTTGTATGATCAAAAAATTAGATTTGTAGTCAGTGCTGAAGTCTCTCCTGATGAACTGTATAAGTGTAAATTGATGGAACAAGAATCTGAGAGAACTGTTAGTAGGTTAATAGAAATGCAAAGTGATTTTTAGTGATCCCATCAATTTTTTTTGCATTAAAAATAGATTATGTCTAGTTCAAAGTTTTGTTATAACCCAGTTTTATTTATTTACTTAACT
>NHHF01000018.1 GCA_002171155.1 Betaproteobacteria bacterium TMED156 | reverse complement strand
TGATAGATTACTAGGTAAAAACTCCTCGTAGAAATTTCTGACGCCTAAAAAAACATTTAGCTTTGCGCTTATCCTCATAATCCAAAGAATTAAAAATGTCTGAATTCCTATATCATTTGGTGAGTTGAAGGTTACAAGCCAAATTACAATTCCTAAAACAACTAAAAGCAGTTCATGATGACTTATTGTTTGAAAGGCTAGCCAAGCTCTCTTAAAGCCTGTTACATTATTAGGGCAAGCTGTAGTTCTTGTTCCAGTAATCCATCCAACTAAAAATGCCGCTTCTTGCCAGGACCAAATCATTAAAACCGAGACAAATCCTAAATATGCCGACGTGACTGTTGTGGAATCACTTGAAGATATCAAAATAACGAAACCTAATAAAAGAATGCATGTAGATACAAAAATAGTACTGAAACTACTCTCTTCAGATTCATTTCTTGTAAATGCCAGAAGAATTGATGTGCTTGCCCACCAAAGAAAAATTGTAAATAAAGAAGCGAAGAACAGATCCATAAGATTTACCAAGTGGGTCTTAATCTAAGATCTGATGGCAATTTATTAACTATTGGCTTTAGAAAAAAAAGTTTTGAAAAAACAAGAGCAATTTTAATGCTAATAATTTGTTTAGATAAAAAATGTACTATTCCTTTCTGTTTTTTTTCACACTCTAATTTTTCACTGAGTCTTCTCAATTCTTGAAGACCGGACAAAAATTTTGGATTATCTATATCTAATAAGACAGGAAAAACTTGTTTTGAAATTTCGGTTGTAATCCTGAAAACTTGCATATCGTAATCTGTGGCGTTCATTCCTAGGGCAGAATGCATAATTGGGCGTTGGTGATCTCTAACGAACATAGTTGCATAAACAGCCAACTGAAAAAATCTTATCCACCATAAATTAGTACCACTTAATAATTTTGGATCTGCTCTCATAAGTAAGGTAAAAGCCTCACCATGACGAAATTCATCATTACACCATCTTTCAAACCACCTAAAAATAGGATGAAATCTTAACTCTGGATTTTTTTCTGTTTGCCTGTAAATAGATATATACCTTGCATAACCAATCTTTTCAGACAAATAGGTCGCATAAAAAATAAATTTTGGTTTAAAGAAAGTATATTTTTTGGCTTTTGTTAAAAAGCCCAGATCAACACCAATATTAAAGTCTTTAAGCCATTGATTTATGAAACCGGCATGGCGAGATTCGTCTCTAGCCATATAACCAAAAAGTTTTTTTAAATCTGGATTTTTAACTTTTTTCTTTATTTCAGCATACAAAACACAACCCGAAAACTCAGAGGTAATAGAACTTATCAAAAAATCTGAAAATTCTTTGTAAAGTTCCTCTGGCATTTTTGAATAATCTCCAGACATTTCTTTTGGTCTTTGAAAGTGATCTATATTGGAGTCAATCTCAAACTCTTCCATTAATTTATTCCACTCTGACCGTAAAGGACTTATATCAATTTTATCCATCTCATCAAAATCAGTTGTATAAAAACGAGGAGACAAAATAGTTTCTTCTAATGCCTTTTCAGTAGACTCATTTGTTTTAGATTTTATTTCTGAATAAATGTTTTCAGAAGACATACTTTTATCCTTCCTCTTTATAAATCAAATTTTCGGTTTTAAAAAGTAATGTTGTAAATATCTCTGCATTATTTTTACCAAAGGAACTTACATCAATCTTCCTACCCGTAACTGGATCAATGATTGAAATCAATCCATTCTTACTAGCTGTTATCTCAAAAGGTTCCTCAGGTCCAACCCCAAAGCTAATTCTTTCCTTTGCCAAACTTCTCAAAACCGCCCTCATGAAACCACCCTCATTTCCAACTACTGAAATTTTTTTTCCTCTTTGATCAGTAATTAATATTTTACCTTCGCTAGTGTCATAAAAATGCAAAAGACGAGATGATTCTACTGAAAAATCTTTAACTTGCTCTTCATTGTTTTTTTTATTGCTTGCAATAAAAAAAACAATGACAACAAAAAGTATCAACAAAAAAATAATTGTTCTTGCAAGAGGAAGTAGGGGGTCTTTTTGTTCTTTTAATTTCATAAAACTTTTATTTGATTGTTTTCAATATATTCGTTACTGATAAAATTCCTATTGTCGCTAGACAAAGTTTTTTCGTTTTGTTTAACCTCTTTGGTCCAGGCTCCACAAACAATTTCCGAAACTACTTTAGCTTGTTCTATACATCTTAAAGCAGGTTCTGGATGAGAAAATGATTTGAACCTGCAGTGAGGCCAAAGATGAATGAAAGCTATTTTTGTAGATGGTTTAATTCTGAATGAAATATCACCTGTGCTGTCTGAATATAATTTCAAATCTGCAGCATCTATCTCCTTATATGGAATATTAAAAGTTAATGTCAAAACAATTCCAATTCTCATAACAATTCTTTTATTGGTAATGCTATAAACAGTAGTTTTAGAACTTAAATAGGCTAAAAAGGCAACTGACAACAGGCAAAAAACACTTAAGAAAAAACTACCTACAAAACCAATTAACGCATTTTCAAAACCGCTAGTTTGAAAATTAAAATAAAAAGAGGAAGCCAACATAATAACGAAATATGCCAAAATCAGTCTGAAAAGAAAGACTTTTTTTATAAGTGACTTGAAACTGGGTGAGCACTGCCATAGTAATTCCTCTCCATCTGGTAGCGGTTCAGGCAAACCAAATTGTGGCTCAAACCCATCCTCTCTATCTTGATCATAAACATTCATAGAAAATTCCAATAACCACTAGTTTAAAAAATTATAAAACTGATTCACGTCTTTTAGGGAATGCCATTAGTGTTCCAGCACCATAAAAAGCCATAATCTTTTCTTCTTCAAGCAAAGTAACTGTGTTGGGATTTTTATGAAGTGGAACATTTTCAAATTGTTTGCCAAGTATAGACTCAACTGAGATACAGTCTTTCTTAATTCTACAAAAATTAAATGGCAATAAAACCTGTTTACCACCAGATGTCTTAACTTCAAGATAGCGAATAATATGCTCAGACCTATCAACCCATACGTCAACACAACTGCCACCAGAGATATTATTAAATCCTTGAACGTCGAGTCCACGAGGATCAATATCCTCAGAGTCAATAGAAAAGTCTGTCTCAACACGCATTGGAACAATTTTAAAGTCACCAGTAGCAGTCAAATCTGGACGATCTAACCTGTTAGTATAACTTCCAGGACCTATATTGTCGGTCATTGGATTCTCCCCTGTTGGTTCAATTGGAGCCCCAGGAAAGCCGTTAATTGGTTGACCAGCGATAGGCTCCCCAACTTTATCTCGATTATGGGGGGCTGTGAATTCTCCATGGAATTTAGTACGAAAGACTTTTGGGGATGGCATTGGAAGCAACCCCGTTTCCTCTCTTCCTTTACCACCCCGAAGATCACTTGACTCGAGAGGAAAACCTTCTCGTTTACTTTCAAGAGTTAAATAGGCTACAAGTGCAAAGAAAAACACCCAAAAGATATAAAGCACTATTTGTGCAAGATCAATATATTGTGAACCAGTCTCCATTTTAATATCTCCTTTAACTAATCGCTAACTTGGAAATTCGGCCAAACCGAATTTAGAATCTGACTTTTGGTTGAGATTTTTTGGAATCTGTACCAAAGGTCCTATCAAAACCAAAACAAAAAATAATAAAAATAACTCCAAATGATAAACAGCTAGATAGCCGGCAACTTCCGGGCTAAGAGTATTACCAAAAAAACCTAATGAAACAATGTATGAAATACCATCTCTTAAGATTCCACCGAAGGCAACTCCAATTCCCATTGCAGTTGCCTGAACTGCTCCCCAAGCTCCTAAAGCTAACCCAGTAAATCCATCAACTTCAAGTTGCATTGCTGATATTAAACAACTTACAGAAAAAAAACCTGCACCACATCCAATAAGAAACACTCCAGCCTTAAACATTACTATTGAGGAAATTGGTTCTGACAGAACGATAAATGAAAAAGCAAATATACCAATAACTGCACCGAGACCAGCTATCCTAAAAGGATTAACTTTGAGTTTTAGTAACCACGCGGCAACAGCAAATGACATAATTGAACCTATAGTTGAATATGCAGTAAGAATTGTTGTTTGACTTACAGTCAGGTTAAGAATTTCTCCTCCATAGGGCTCCAAAATAACATCCTGCATGCTAAAAGCGGCTGTTCCCACACCGAGAGCCAGCAAAAATCTCTTAGTTTTGTGGGTTTTAGTAAATTTATTCCAACAGTCCCAAAAACTTGGTGTTATTTTTCTAAATGATGTCAATTCTGGATTTCGTGGCTCTTGTTTCCATAAAGCAATTAAGTTTAAAAATAAGCATAAAAGTGCTGTCGCTTGAATAACCTGAATCAACCTGAATTGACTAAATGGTTCTAAGAAAAAACTGAGAAACACGCTACTAAAAACCATACCAAGCAACAACATCGTGTACATTAAAGCTACTACTCTGGGTTTGTTTTTCTCAGGTGATAAATCAGTTGCCAATGCTAAGCCAGCTGTTTGAGTTGTTTGAATTCCAACACCCACAAGCAAAAATGCTAAGCCAGCAGATATGGGCCCCACCCACAATGGCCAATGCGTGTCACCCGACAATAGGATTAGTGCGAAAGGCATTATGCTCAAACCTCCAAATTGCAAAATACTGCCTACCCAAATGAAAGGTACACGTCTCCAACCAAGAACAGATTTATAGGTGTCTGACCGAAATCCAATAAATGCTCTAAATGGAGCAACCAGCAATGGTAAACCTACCATGATAGCAACAACTGAGGCAGATACACCCAACTCAACAATCATGATTCTATTTAATGTACCAACTAACAAGACGACACCAATTCCAACGGACACTTGGAATAAAGATAATTGTATTAGTCTCAATAGTGGCATTTCATCACTAGCTGCGTCAGCAAAAGGCAAAAAAACTTTTGGAATTTTTTTCCATCTGCCAGAAGTCCTAAGGTGAGGATTTAATAAAAATTTTCTCAACGTATCAGCTCCACAGCTTGAGAATTATAAAAACCCTTCGATACTCTGTTTACCCTATTTATTTTCCAGTCAGGAAGACTATCTTCCATAAGTTTGTACAAATGTCTTTGTTTCATTGGAACTATTGATGGTGCTCTGTCCGATCTTGGAAAAAATTTCCCTATGGAAATTATGGTTCCCAATAGAGTAGTGTGTGGTGCAAAAGTAAAAATCAACGATCTTGAACATCTTTTTCCTAACTCCTTTATTAATTGCACAACTTCATCCGATTCATAGTGAATAATAGAGTCCATCAATACCACATGTTCAAAATCACCATAAGATGAATCAAGCATATCCCCCCAAAAAAAATCAACTGAACCAGTGGTTTCCAAATCAGCGGGGATCCTCGATCGTGCAATTTTTATTAAGCTTGGAGAAATATCGACACCAATAACGTTTGCTCCCCTTTTTGCAACTTCGACTGTTAAACCTCCAGTTCCACAACCAGCATCCAAAACTCTAGTTCCATTTAAGTCTCCAGGCAGCCAGGATAATATCACTTCTCTGATAGCATCTCTTCCATCTCGTACCGTTTGTCTTATCTTGCTTACTGGAGCATCAGAAGTCAGTTTTGCCCATGCACTAACTGCTGTTTTGTCAAAATATCTAGCAATTTCATGTCTACGATTTTCATAAGTAACGTTAAAAAGCATTTTGCCCCCAATTAATCAAAACCAAGCAAATCAAAAATCTCTCTATCTTTAAGCGAATCAGGAGCTAAAGGATCTGTACCTTGCCATAAATGAGCAGCTAATCTGAGGTACTCCTTTTTTACAGCCTCCAACTCAATAGAATGTTCCATTTCAAATAATGTTGATTTCTTGAGACGGCTTCTCCTAATAACATCCAAGTCAGGAAAGTGTGCTATTCGATTTAAACCAACCTTATCTGCAAATTTATCAATTTGATCAGTGTCTTTGCTCCTATTGGCAATTACTCCACCCAATCGAACTTTGTAGTTCTTGGATTTTGCGCTAATTGCTTGAACGATTCTGTTCATAGCAAAAATTGAATCGAAATCATTTGCCGCAACAATTAGTGCCCTTTCAGCATGTTGAAGTGGTGCAGCAAAGCCTCCGCAAACTACATCACCCAAAACATCAAATATAACAACATCTGTATCGTCCAATAAATGATGTTCTTTCAACAATTTGACTGTTTGACCCACTACATAACCTCCACACCCGGTTCCAGCAGGAGGACCTCCTGCTTCAACACACATAACACCGTTGTAGCCCTCATACACAAAATCTTCAACTCTAAGCTCCTCAGTATGAAAGTCTACACCCTCAAGCACGTCAATTACTGTTGGAACTAATTGCTTAGTCAATGTGAAGGTTGAGTCATGTTTGGGATCACAACCAATTTGCAGAACTTTTTTTCCTAGTTTAGAAAATGCAACTGACAAGTTCGATGATGTTGTAGATTTACCGATTCCACCCTTACCATAAACAGCAAAAACTCTTGCATTTCCAATTTTTTGATTAGGATCAAGTTTTACCTGAACACTTCCTGCACCGTCAGGGGGATTGGCCCGTTTTATTTCCGAAATATCTACTGTTGCTGTATTCAAAATCATACTCCTTCTGTTATTCCCTCAATTCTATCTTCTAAGTCCTGCCCGGCTTTTTCAAGAACAGACAAAATTTTCTCGCTAGGTTTCCAATACTTGCGTCTTGAAGCCTCGAGTAATCTATTTACAACTTTTGCACTCGCAGTTGGATTTAAATCAGCAAGTCTTGAACGCATTTCAGGATCCATTATGAAAGTCTCTGTCATTTCTTCATAAACCCATGGCTGGACCTGACCGGTTGTAGCAGACCAACCTAGAGTATGTGTAAGATGCGCTTCAATTTGTCTCACACCTTCATAACCGTTGTTAAGCATTCCTTCATACCATTTGGGGTTTAAAACTCTGGTTCTTGTCTCCATTGCAACCTGCTCTGAGAGACTTCTAATCACTCCATCACCCTTTGTTTGATCTCCAATATAAATTGGAGCATCAATTGAAGTTCCTTTCGCTTTTTTAACAGCTCTACTAATGCCACCTAAAGTATCAAAATAAGTATCTATAGTTGTAACTCCAACTTCAACAGAATCTAGATTTTGATAAGCTACATCAACTTTAGAGATTATGTCCTGCATTAAGGCTTCGTGCCTTACAGGTTTGCCATTAGTTCCGTAGGCAAAACCTTTTCTTCTTGTATAAGACTCTGCAAGCTCATCTTCTTTGTCCCATGTTCCCTGATCTATCATAAAGTTAATATTTGAACCATATGCACCATCACAATTTCCAAAAACTCTTAATGAAGCTGTCTCCAAATCACAGTTATTTTCTTTGGCATATTTCAATGCATGAAGCCTAATATAGTTTTGGTTCACCGGCTCATCAGCGCTTGCAGCCATGAATGCTGCCTGAGCTAAAGTTTTAATTTGCAGTGGGAGCAAATCTCGAAAGATTCCTGAAAGAGTTACCATGACATCAACTCTGGGGCGGCCTAAAACATTCAAAGGAACTAATTCTG
>NHHF01000017.1 GCA_002171155.1 Betaproteobacteria bacterium TMED156 | reverse complement strand
TTTATGATAAATTTTAAAAATATTTTAAGGATACAGTGAAGGATAATATGAAACTTGGTTTTTTAGTAAACAAATTACTTTTTATAAAATTTTCTTCTGTTTTTTTTCTTTTTTCTCCAATGGGGTTGTACTCACTTACAGTCAGTGAAGAGCTTAGCTCAGCATCGCAGCTATTATCAAAAGGAGATATTGAAAGTCTTGTTAAAGCTGAAAATGCATCTAGACTTGCTACTCTTGAGGAACCTAGAGCGTCCCTTGCCCATTGGTTAAGAGCTCAGTCCATCTTCGGATTGGCTGGCATTGAGTTTGGTTTTGATGAAAAAGATAAGCCTTTCATTGAAGAAGCTAGAGTTAGAAGTATTCCAATTCCTAGCAACTTGGTTCCAGAAAACATTTTAGTTTTTCCTAATAGTAAAAATGAAATTGATTATTTCCTTCTTATGGAAACAAATTCCTCTAGATTATATATATATAAACTAAATAAAAGTGGTGATTTTAAATTCGAGATTAGTTTTTACTCCTCCATTGGTTTGTCTGGTGATAACAAAATTAGAGAAGGTGATAAAAAAACTCCTATTGGTGTTTACAGGTTTGTCAAAGAGATTGTTAACCCGCGAGCTGATGGTTTTTTAGGAGATTTAGCAATGACCTTGGATTACCCAAATGCAAAAGATAAACAAGATGGAAGAACTGGATATGGGATATGGATTCATGGTGTACCAAAAGATACATTTGTTCGATCCCCTAAGGCATCTGATGGGTGTCTAGCATTATCAAATGATGATATACAAATATTAAAAAATTACATAACATATAGAAAAACACACATTCTTATAGTCTCTGATGTTTCTTGGGTTGCTCCTGAAGATTGGAAAAATAAAAGTAGAATTGTTGAAGATTTGCTTTCAAAGTCTAATATTTCAAAAAATGAAACTGATTCAGAACTATTAGCATACTTTCGTGTTGCTAGAGATAGGCCCTCAGTTGCTCTTAGAAATAAGAAAGGAATTTTTTCTCGTGATTATTGGAATGAGACTGAAGACGGATTAAGAAAAATTTTAACTGAAAGGCTTAATTAGAGAATGGAGATCGAAGATCAAAAAAAATTGAATGAGACAATCAATGATTTGCTGAATCGAGCAGATAGACTCAGGGGGTATCTTTGACTTTGAAAAAAAGTCAATTAGGTTGATTGAGGTTGATAAACTTTTACAAGACTCTGAAGTGTGGAACAATCCTAAAGAAGCACAATCACTTGGAAAAGAAAAAAAATTTTTGGAGAGTGTTGTTTACAAACTAGTTAAAATCGAGAACGAACTGACTGATGCCAGGGAACTATTTGATATTGCAAATAACGAGGAAGATTTTGATACTTTAAAAGTAATTTCAAAAGACATCGATAAATTAAAAAAACACATCTCTGATTTTGAATTTAGAAGAATGTTTTCTAATCCTTCTGATCCATTTAATTGTTTTATAGACATTCAGTCTGGCGCTGGTGGAACTGAAGCTTGTGACTGGGCTGCCATGCTGCAACGACAATACTTAAGATATGCTGAACGCAAAGGATTTCAAACTGAGTTGCTTGAGGAGTCAGATGGAGATGTAGCTGGGATAAAGTCATCAACAATAAAATTAAAAGGTGATTATGCTTATGGATATTTGAGAACAGAAACTGGTGTACATAGATTAGTAAGAAAATCACCTTTCGATTCTTCAGGAGGCAGACATACATCCTTTGCATCAGTTTTCGTTTATCCTGAGGTTGATGAGTCAATTGAGATAGAAATTAATCCTGCAGATGTTAGGACTGATACGTACAGAGCATCTGGGGCTGGAGGGCAACATATAAATAAAACTGATTCAGCTGTTAGACTCACCCATGTCCCGACTGGAATAGTTGTTCAATGCCAAAATGATAGATCTCAACATAGAAACAAAGAGGAAGCATGGAAAATGCTTAAATCAAGAATGTATGAATTTGAGTTAAGAAAGAGAAATGAGGAACAAAAAAAAATGGAAGAATCCAAGACCGATGTTGGTTGGGGTCACCAAATACGTAGTTATGTTCTTGATCAATCAAGAATAAAAGATTTGCGAACGCAAGTAGAAACCGGAAACACTCAAAAAGTTCTAGATGGAGACCTCGATGAATTTATCATCGAAAGTTTAAAAAGAGGAATATGAGTCAGAGTTATTATTAGAAGATGTGAAGATGAATAAAAAAAATAAGTATAAATTAAATAAGACTGAAGATAGTTCAGACTCAAGCAATGTTGATTCTGAGAACACTATAATTACTGAGAGAAGAAGAAAATTAAAAGAATTAAGAAATTCTGGCTTCAACTATCCAAACCACTTAAAGCCAGACACTAGAGCGAATATTCTAATAGATAAGTTTTCCAGTCAAGATAGAGAGTTTTTTGAAAAGAAAAAAATATTAGTTTCTTTGGCTGGAAGAATAATGCTTAAAAGATTACAAGGCAAAACAAGTTTCATTACTTTGCAGGACTCTACAGGAAGAATACAACTTTATATTAATGATAATTCGCTTGGAAAATCTGAACATGAAAGTGCCAAGCAACTTGATCTTGGTGACCACATTTACTCTGAAGGAACTTTATTCAAAACTATGAGGGGTGAGTTGAGTCTTAGGTGTAAAACAATTTCAATTTTAGCAAAATCAATAAGGCCACTCCCTGATAAACACCGTGGTTTACAGGATATAGAAACAAGAGTTAGACAAAGGTATCTTGACTTAATTATAAATAAAGAAACTAAAAAAATTTTTGAAATAAGATCTAAGGTTTTATCAAAACTTAGAGAGTATATGGAGTTTAATGGTTTTTTTGAAGTTGAAACTCCAATGCTTCATCCTATTCCTGGCGGTGCAACTGCTAAACCTTTTAGGACACATCATAATTCTCTGAATCAAGAAATGTTTTTAAGAATTGCACCAGAACTGTATTTGAAAAGATTAATTGTTGGAGGTTTTGAAAGGGTCTTTGAAATTAATAGAAGTTTTAGAAATGAAGGAATTAGTACCAGACACAATCCTGAATTTACAATGATGGAGTTTTATGCTGCTTATACTGATTATAAATGGCTAATGAATTTTCTTGAAAAAATGTTATCTGAAATTGCCCTTGCATTATTTGGGACATGTATTCTTTCTTTAAATGAAAAAAAAATTGATCTAAAAAAGAGTTTTGTAAGGATGACAATTAAGGAAGCAATCTATGGAGCATTAGATGACATTGACGAGAATGCCCTAGATGATATTTTAGTTGTCAAAAAATTACTAAAAAAATTCAATAAAAAAAAGGATGAAGATTTCTTAAATAAATCCTTACCAACTCTACAGTATGAATTATTTGAGTGTGTAGCAGAAGAGACATTGATTGACCCAACTTTTATAGTTGACTATCCAATTGAAGTTTCTCCACTTGCAAGATCATCTGATGACAATATGGGACTTACTGAACGATTTGAACTTTATATTGCAGGTAGAGAGATAGCTAATGGTTTTTCTGAGTTAAATGATCCTGAGGATCAGTCAAAAAGATTTACTGAACAAGTCAAGTCAAAAGAATCCGGCGATCAGGAGGCAATGCACTATGATAACGATTATATTAGGGCTCTAGAAATTGGGATGCCTCCAACGGCTGGATGTGGAATAGGAGTTGATAGACTGCTAATGCTTTTTACAAATAAGCAATCAATTAGAGATGTTATTTTTTTCCCCGCTTTGCGACATTTGGATTGATTATGTTTTCTTCAAGGATTTTCCACCCAAATTCTGTACGAGCCCAAATTAATTCTTTAGTAGCGCTATCATTGTAATTTTTTGACTTATAAATTTGTGTGAATTCAGTTATTATGTAATCACCCTCAACTCTAGATGAGATATTTTTCAAAGATATTTTGATAAATCTATTTTTTTTAAAAATTCTTTTTTTATTATTCCTGAAAACTTTAATATCTTTGAAATCAGGGTGATAATATCCCATGAATCCTTCCAAGTTCCTGGCAGACCAGTTTTTTCTCCAGTCTTCTAAATCTAGAAGTACTAAACTTCTGGAAAATTTTGCGTGGGGAGCTGATTTTTTTCTTGGTCCTTGGCTTTGAGCTATTTTATTTCTTGAAAAATTTTCAAAACTTTTTCTTTCGTTGTCTATAATAAGTTTTTCATTTTTAGTTTCAAAAGCGCCAACATTTATTGATTTCAATAGATTTGAAAAGAAATCTAAATTTGATGCAAACAGATGTTGTCCACTAGCAATAAATATTGTTAATGCTGTTAAGAATATTATTAATTTAGTTTTGGAAATTTTTCTAGTTTCTTTTTCTTCGTTTTTCTCTGTCATATCAGTTTCGCCATCAGTATTATTAATTTCGTGAATACTTTTTTGACTGTTATCTAAATCAAATGATTTTGAAAATAGCTGTTCTTTGCTCTCATTTCTTTTGTCTTCATATGAGCAATTTGATAATGAATCTTTTCTATTCTTCGATAAAATCTTAGTCGAATACCACATAAATAAAAGAATTTTTTATATTTTTCATAAATTGCTGATTTTGTAACTCATTTATAAATATCGGAAAAAATGAAAAAAAGTTGAATATTAAAAAAAATTATACTTTAGTATACCTAATTGTCAACTGTTATATACTAAAGTATGAACTTAAAATTTAATTTATTAATTTTCTGATTAACAATTGGATAGATTTTTTTTCTTTCCATTTATTTGACATTAATTCATAAGCAAAAATTGCTTCTGTGCAGTTAAATTTGGGAGCATCAAACCATATTCCACTGTATTTGGCTTTGATATTAGAAGTTTGACTAATAACGAGCTTCAAATGGTTATCTTTTAAAACCTTTTGTTCATGAATAATGAACTCATCCCAAAACAAGGGGGTATCGAATGCTTGCCCCCAAATAGAACTTTCAATCTCTAAAACAGATGATAAACTTATTCTTTTTAAATCAATCTTCCCATCTGTTATGAGGTCTGGAGAAAAAACTGATTTATCAACAATTTCTTCAAGTGATTCATTAAAGGCTCGTTTAAATTCATCAAGTTTATTTTCTTGAATTGTTATTCCAGCAGCCATAGCATGACCTCCAAAGGTATTAATTAATTTGGGGTTTTTTGAATGTATTCTTTCTAAAACATCCCTAAGGTGAACACCTTGAATAGATCTTCCTGAGCCTTTGAGTAAGTTGCAATTCTCATTTTGATATGCAAATACTATTGTTGGTTTTGAAATTAAATCCTTAACTTTACTAGCAATTAATCCAACAATACCCTGATGCCAATTTTTTTTAAAAATTACCGTACCTAAACCCTGATTAAGTGACTCATTTTTAATCAACAAATTAATTCCTTCTTTACGGGATTGGGTTTCCATTTGTCTTCTTTTACGATTTAAATTCTCTAATTGGTATGCATATCCCATTGCCATATCCTTATTTTTCTCAGTAAGACAGTGAATACCTAAGCTCATATCTGATAATCTTCCAGCAGCATTAAGTTTTGGAGCAATTTTAAATCCCAAGTCAGAGCAAGTGACTGTTTTTGGAGAAAGTTTGGAAATTTTAATTAATGCTCTTAACCCCTCTGGAATATTATTATCATGAATACGTTGCAAACCTTGAAAAATAATTCTTCTATTATTGGTGTCAAGCGGAACTAAATCTGCAATAGTCCCCAACGCCACAAGACTTAATAGGTCATCAAGCTTAGGTTCCTGGGAATTATTGAAATACCCTCTATCTCTTAGCCAAGTTCTGGTAGCAATCAACAAGTAAAATATTACACCTACACCTGCGATATTTTTACTTTCGAAGTTACAGTCCTTCTGTTGTGGATTAACTATCATGGCGTCTGGAAGCTCTGTTCCCGGAAGATGATGGTCAGTAATTAGAACTTCAATACCTAATTTTTTTGCAACTTTTACTCCGTCATGACTTGAAATGCCATTATCAACAGTAATTAAAAGGTCTGGCAATTTCTTTTTATTTTTTTTTAAATTCTCAACTGTATTAAGAACTAGTGAAGAAGTTAAGCCATAACCAAAAATAAACCGATCAGGAACAATAAACTCAACATCAAGATTGAATTTTTTTAACCCTAAAATTGCGACTGCACAACCAGTTGCTCCGTCAGCGTCAAAATCAGCTACAACTAGAATTTTTTTTTTCCTTAGAACAGACTCTCCCACAAGTCTTGAGGCTTTATTAATATTCATCATTTTCCAAGGTGACAATAGTTTATTTAACGACATATCCATGTCATCTATGGACTTGATCTTCCTTTTACTTAACAACTTCGCAAGCAAAGGGCAGGTTCCATTCGTAATAAGTAATTCTTCAATCAATCTATCTGATTTTCTATTCAATATTTTCATTATTTCTTTAACAAAATATGGAGTAGAAAAAAACTATACATATTAAAATTAAAAATGATTTTGTCATATATAGTCATTTTAAAATTTTTATTTTTTAGTAAAATATATTCTTCGTTTGCAATATAAACATCTTCATCAATATTTTCTTCAATTTTTTTATTGAAAACATTTAGATGCTTTGTAAGTGCAATACAACTTTTTTCAATTTCACTATTTTTTTTATATTCGATCTGACTGCTAGAAGATATTTGATCAAAAATTGCGAACATATTGATGCTTATTTTTGATTGATAAATCTTTAAAGATAATTTTTTTTTACCTCTTTTTTCGATCCAGCTTGTTAAAGCTGATATTGCCAAAGAGGCTACTTTACTATTAGAAAAAGTAGTTTCGTCTTTCGAAATACTTTTAATATTGCAATCTAACTCATTTGGCATTGAGCCCCACCCCCATCCCCAAATACTATTAATTTCATTTTTTTCAACTTCGTTTATGGCATGCCATTCCATTTCAACATTATTTAAAATATTTCTCCATATATTATTTATTTTGTTAGTGTTTTGAAATCTTGTCGAGTAAAGACTAATAGTCTTTTCAGGAAAAGCACTTTCCATATAACTGAACTGATTTGGTAATTTGACAAAGAAGAATTCAGACTCTTTAATAGGGAAATATATTTCACCTTGATGCTTTAAGAATATGCTTTGAAGTATTTTTTTTCTTTTTTCGTCTAGGTACTTACCTGAAATAATCTTCAAATCGGGCTGATAAACATTTATATCAATTTTGCCGGGGCATAGAATAGCCCAACACTTCCCTCTTTCTGGTTTGAGCCCTAATACCTGAGCTATGAGGTATCCCCAGGGTAATTTTATATTCTCTGGCCATAGTTTTTCTTGTTTGATGTAAAATGAAATTGCGTCCAAGCTTGGCGGTAAAAGTTTTTGATTTCTTTTCTTTAAGATAGCTTTGTTTTTTTTAATAAACCACTTTGTTTTATTCCATTCAAAGAGTAGATTTTTATTTATTTTTCTGGAAATTATTTTTTTAGACTTTTTAATCGATTTTATTAAACTATCATTTAGTAAAATATTTTCATAAATAGTTAAATTTTTAGTTTTAGAATTCATAGTTAATTATGCCAAACAGAGAATTATAATGTATGAATTATTGGTTGGATTTCGTTTCATTCGTTCTGGCAGGGTATCAGGTTTTGTAAATTTTATTTCAGTTTTAGCAACTTTAGGAATTGCTCTTGGCGTAGCAGCATTAATTATAGTACTTTCAGTAATGAACGGATTTCAGAAAGAAGTTAGAGATAAAATGCTGGGAGTGTTGTCTCATGCTGAAATTTATTCAACATCAAATAATCCTGATCAAATTAAAATAGTAGAACCAATCTTGTCTAAGGAAAAAGATGTAACGAGTTTTGCAGCATTTACTTATGCTCAAGCTATGTTGGCTCGAGGAAATAATGTAAAAGGAGTTATGGTTAGAGGAATTAATCCTGTTGATGAATTGGATGTTTCAAGTGCTCTAAAAGATATTAAAAAAGGGAGTGTTTACGATCTAAAGCCTGGCTCTTTTGGAATTGTCATTGGAAAAGAACTTGCTGAAAATTTTAATTTAGAAATTACTGACACGTTAACACTTTTAACAGCTGAAAATACATCTTCTCCTTTAGGTATTTTTCCAAGACTTAAAAGATTTGATATTGTTGCAATTTATTCATCTGGACATTATGACTATGATCAAGGGCTTGTTTTTATTCATCAAAACGATGCTAGAAAGTTTTTTAAATTTTCTGGTGTAGAAGGAATACGAGTCAAATTAAATGATATGCACAAGGCTCCACAATTTTCCGAGAGACTTCAAAATAAGATTAACGATAATTTCTTCGTTCGTGACTGGACTAAAGAGAATAAAAACTGGTTTTCTGCAGTTCAAATAGAAAAAAGAATGATGTTCATTATTCTAATGTTGATTATTGCTGTGGCAGCATTCAATTTAGTTTCAATGCTTGTGATGACTGTCACTGATAAAAAGTCCGATATCGCAATTTTAAGAACTATAGGAGCGAGTAAAGGTTCAATACTTTCAATATTTGTTATTCAGGGATCTATTTTAGGATTTTTTGGAGTTTTTTTAGGAGTAATTATTGGCGTGACTATTGCCTCAAATTTAGGAAAAATCATTTCATCTATTGAGAATTTTTTTAACTTTGAACTATTACCTAAAGGAATTTACCTAATTAATACTTTTCCATCTGAACTAAAACTTTATGACGTTATTACGATAGTTGCTGTGTCACTTACTTTATCTTTTTTAGCAACTATTTACCCCAGTATAAAGGCGTCTAATACATTACCTGCTGAGGCTTTGAAACACGAGTGATATCTTTAAAAGAAATGTCAGATGAATAAAAAAATGTCTTTAAACTTATCAAAAGAAGTAATTATTGCTAAGAACTTGTCCAAAAAATATAGAGTAGGAGATGTTGAAATTGCTGCATTAGAAAACGTAAATATCTCTCTAAATTTTGGTGAAACAATGGCTTTAGTTGGTCCTTCTGGATCTGGTAAGAGTACTTTATTACACTTACTTGGGGGCTTAGATTTACCTGATAGTGGATCTGTAACAATTGATGGTCAACCTGTTAATGATAGAAAGGATTCAGCAAGAACAAACATTCGTAATAAAAAAATTGGTTTTATTTATCAATTTCATCATCTTTTACCTGAATTTA
>NHHF01000016.1 GCA_002171155.1 Betaproteobacteria bacterium TMED156 | reverse complement strand
TTAAAATCATTTCCTGACGAAAGCATAGACTTGGTTTTTGCGGATCCTCCTTATAACTTGCAATTAAAAAAGAAATTAAATAGACCGGATAATACTGAAGTTGATGGTGTGTTCGATGAATGGGATAAATTTTCTTCTTTCAAAGAATACGATGAATTTTCTGAAAATTGGATTTCGGAATGTAAAAGAATTTTAAAACCAAACGGATCAATTTGGATAATTGGTTCTTATCATAATATATTTAGAATCGGTAAAATTATGCAAGACTTAGGTTTATGGATACTCAATGATATTATTTGGAGAAAAACAAATCCCATGCCAAATTTTAGAGGTATGAGATATACAAATGCTCATGAAACTCTAATTTGGGCTTCGAAAAATCAAAAGTCCAAATATACTTTTAATTATAAGGCGATGAAGAGTATTAATGGCGATCTTCAAATGCGATCTGACTGGTTTTTACCAATATGTAATGGAAAAGAAAGAATTAAAAAGGATGACAAAAAAGTTCATTCTACTCAAAAACCTGAAAGTCTTTTATCAAGAGTAATATTATCAAATTCAAATGTGAATGACATAGTTTTAGACCCATTTTTTGGTTCAGGAACAACTGGAGCAGTAGCAAAAAAATTAAGAAGAAGGTGGATTGGAATAGAAGAGAATGAAACCTACATTTATGAATCTCATAAACGCATTGATAATACAAACATTTTAAATGAAGATGATTTAGAAATACTCAAGTCTAATAAAGAAGAACCAAGGATACCATTTGGCCAATTAATTGAAAGAGGATTAGTATCGCCAGGCGAAGTTTTATTTGATGGACGAAAAAGGTGGTATGCTAAAGTCAGAGCAGATGGAAGTATTATATCAAATGAATCTAAAGGATCCATTCATTTTGTAGGTGCTAATGTTCAGGGTTTAACAGCATGTAATGGTTGGACATTCTGGCATGTTAAAAGAAAAGGAAGTTTTGTTTCAATAAATAACCTCAGAGATGAGCTTAGAAAACAATTGGCATAAAAATTAATTAAATAAGAATTTATTGCTATCTATAATTAAAAACTAGTATTATTTTTTATAAAATATTAAATAATTGAAAATGACTAAAAATAATTTTCCTAATCATGTAGCTTTAATAATGGATGGCAATAGGAGATGGGCCTCAAAAAGAGGACTTCAGCCTTACGCTGGACACAAAAGTGGCATTAAAACTCTAAAAGAAATTATAATATCCTCGGTTGAATTTAACATAAAAGAACTAACAATTTTTGCATTTTCTACAGAAAATTGGTCTAGAAGTATTAAAGAAGTTAATAATATACAAAAGCTATTTGAAAGAACTCTAAAATCAGAAATTGCTGAAATAAACTCACAAAATATAAAAATTCAATATATAGGAGAAACAAGTTGTTTTGATGATAAATTAAAAAAATTATTAAGTTATTCAGAAAACTTAACAAAAAATAATTCTAAATTAACTCTCAATATTGCTATAAACTATGGGGCTAAACTGGATATTACTTATGCAACAAAAAAAATAGCTAAGCTTATTGAAAAAGGAGTCCTAAATGCAGAAACTATTTCAGAAGGGACAATAAGAAATAATCTCATATCTTCAAATGTTTCTGATATAGATTTATTAATAAGAACTAGTGGTGAAAAAAGAATTTCAAATTTTATGTTTTGGCAACTAAGTTATTCAGAAATAATTTTTTCAAATATTCTTTGGCCAGACTTCAATAAACAAAGCCTTTTAGAGGCGATAATTGAGTATTCAAATCGCAAAAGAACATTTGGAGCAAATGTTTCAAGCCCAAATTATTAATGACTAAAACTTTAATTTTTTTTGTTACACTAGGCCCCATTGGTTATTTTAAAGGTTCAGGAACATATGCATCTTTTATTGCGCTAATAATTGGATATATTGTTAATTTTGTATTAGGAGGTTTCTACACTTTTTTATTGGCATTTTTAATAACTTTAGTTGGGTTTTTTTTAACTGCACATTATTTAAAGTTTTCAAATAAAAAAGATCCGCCTGAAGTTGTAATAGATGAAGTTGCCGGCCAATTTTTTGCTATGTGTTTTGTTGGAATAAGTATCGAACTAAGTTTGATATCCTTTTTAATTTTTAGATTTTTGGATATTTTTAAACCATATCCAATAAATAAATTAGAATTATTACCTGGAGCTTTTGGGGTGATGGCAGATGATGTTTTTGCAGGCATAATAACTATTTTTTTTATAATATTTATAAAAAACTTAATTTTAATATAGTTAAGAAATATGAAAAATTTAACAATTGAAATTTTTGAGTTTTATGAACTTTTTATTAAAAAACTATTTAATTTTAATAGAAAATTTTATCATTTTACATTAATAAAAAAAATAATGATAAGTCTCTTTTTCCTCTTACCTTGGGCAATGATGATAGGAAGAACTCTTGCAGATTTAATAGTAGTTATCATTTTTTTAACATTTTTGATTAGAAGTACTTTTTTTATAAAGTGGAATTGGTTAAAAAATAAATGGTTAATTTTTGCATTTATTTTTTGGATTCTAGGTCTAGTTTCCTCATTATACTCTTTCAGCCCAGAACAATCTTTTTTAAATGGTCTTGTTTGGATAAGGTTTCCAATTTTTGCGGTAGCCTCAATTTACTGGCTTTTAGATGAAAAAGACATTAGATATTTAATTTTGATAAACTCTTTTCTTATTACTATTGTTATAATATTAATATCTTTTAGTGAAATAACTTATTTTATAATAATTAATAATTATCTAAGCATAACAAAGTTAATTTGGCCATTTGATAATCCTTTGGTAGGAAATTATATTACTAGATTAGGTTTACCAATTTTCTTGTTATCAATTTATTTAACTTTTAATTCTAAACTTTTGTTGAAACTTATATCAATAAGTTTTTTATTAATTTATAGCTTTGTTATTTTGCTAGCTGGATACAAAGTAGGAATTTTAAGTTCTTTTATTGCATCTTTAATTTTACTCTATTTTATAAAAGTAAAATTAAAAGAGTTTTTATATTTTTCAGCAATAATTTTATTGTTTCTAGTGTTGTTTTTTTACTTTAATCAATATTTAATTCAAAAGTTTTTTCTTGTTTTTCTAAAAAGTAGTGATTATGGATGGACACACAACTCATTATTACAATACTCTTTAATATGGAAAACAGGTTTAAACTACTTCTTCGAAAACATTATTATAGGCATGGGGCCAACAAATTTCCAAAATTTCTTTTTACTAAATGATGTTTCTGAATATATATCAGAACACCCTCACAATCATTATATCCAAGCTTTTACAGAAACTGGAATATTTGGAGGAATAGCATATGTTTCTTTTGTCATTTTTATGGTTTACCAAACCACCAAAAAAGCTTTACCAGAAAATAAACTAGATGATTTTTTTAATATTATCCCTTTAGCAATAAGCATCTCATTGTTTTGGCCATTAGCAAACAGTTTTGATTTATATGGCCAACAACAAAATAGTTATCTTTGGTATATGATAGTAATAGCTTTATCTATAAATCATTTAAATGATAACGAAAAAAATTAAGATATATTAGAAAAATAATAATCAGGTGCGTTAGAAGTATCAATCTTAAAAACATAATTATAATTAAACTTATTTAGGGTTTGGAAAATTCTAGCTTTATCGTCTTTATGAAGTATTTCAGTCTGAATAAAACAAAAGTTATTTTTCAGTAATTTTTCAGAACCTTCTAAAACTTCTCTTTCATGGCCTTCAACATCATTTTTAATGAAACAGATTTTTTTTTCAAAATTAAATACATTATCTAGTTTATTAATTTTAATTTTCTCAGAGCCTTCAGAATTTATACCTTTGCCACCTCTTCTTGATTTTTCTCTAATTCCAAATGATGCTTTACCAGAAGCATTTGATAAGCCAATATCATGAATAGTGATACTATCTTCTAGGTTATTTAGAAAAAGATTTGCATGAAATTGAAATCTATTTTGTTTGTCAGGTTCAAAAGAATAAACAGTTATGTTAGGAAAGTTTTTTTTTACTAAAATGGAGTAAAGTCCACCATGAGCACCAATATCTATAAAAATTTCAGGTTTTAATTCTTTAATCTTATCTAACATAAAAACTATTTGGTCATCTTCATGTCGTTTAACAGACAAGTTTTTATCAACAGAGTTAGTCCAATCTATCAACCATTTGCAACCATAAATGGTTTCAACCGTAAAGCCAGTTCCAAATAAAAGATGCCATCTTTTTAAAAAGCTTAAGGTATATTTTTTAAGCATAACTTTTAACTTCGTCTTCAATCATTAATTTCACTAAAGAATTAAAATCAGTCTTAGGCTTCCAATTAAGTAAGTTTCTTGCTTTTTTAGAATCGCCCCTCAGACAATCTATTTCTGCTGGTCTATAAAAATTTTTATCGATAGAAATAACTTTTTCTCCATCAACGGAGTTTATTCCAATAGTCTTTTCTCCAGTACCTTGCCACTTTATCTTCATATTAAGATTTAATGCGGCAATTTCACAAAAATCTCTAACAGAATATGCTTTACCAGTAGCAAGAACATAATCATCTGGTTTTTCAGAATTCATCATTTTAAACATCCCTTCGACATAATCTCCAGCAAAACCCCAATCTCTTTTAGCTTCAAGATTGCCAAGTTTCAACAATTTTTGCTTTTTAAATTTAATTTTAGTTAATCCTGATATTATTTTTTTTGTAACAAATTCATCGCCCCTTAGAGGACTTTCGTGATTAAAGAGAATTCCAGAGCAAACAAACATGTTGTAACTTTCTCTGTAATTAACAGAGATCCAATGAGCATAAAGCTTGGATGCACCATATGGACTTTTTGGATAAAATGGCGTGTTTTCATCTAAGAGGTGTGAAGTATTGTTTCCAAACATCTCAGAAGTTGATGCTTGATAAAATTTTATTTTAGGATCTATAGTTTTAATAGCTTCAAGTATTCTGGTTACACCCAATGCATTAACTTCAGATGTGAAAATTGGTTGTTCAAAAGATGCTCCAACAAAACTTTGTGCTGCTAAATTATAAATTGTAGTTGGCTTTATTTTTTTAATAACATTAATAATATTCGTCATTTCCAAAAGCTCTAAATTTATTAATTCAATTTTATCCAGAATTCCTAACTTTTCTAATCTCCATGTATTAAAAGTTGACCCCCTTCTGAAGGCTCCAAAGACGTGCCAGTTTCTTTCAAGTAAATATTTTGCTAAATAAGCTCCATCTTGTCCAGTTATACCAGTAATTAAAGCAATTTTTTTCATAAATACCCTAGAATTTAATTAATTACTAATTTATTTAAACGATCAAAGGCAATTGAGCTAGAAAAACTTTTTTTATAAAAAATCTTTGCTTCATTCCCATACTTATTTCTGAGAACATCGTTTGTTATAGCTTCACTTAAAACCTCGGTTAATTTTTTAGTGTTTTTGGGATTAACACACCATCCAGTTTTATTATTAATAACTGCTTCAGAAGCCCCACCATCTACTCCCCCAACTGAAGGAACGCCATAGCTTGCAGCTTCAGTATAAACTATCCCAAATCCCTCAATAGATTTTTTGGCCATATAACCAGGCATAATAAATAGGCTGGACTCTGACAATAATTCTTGTTTTTTTTCTTCACTGACAAATCCCTCAAAAATCACATTATGAATTAAGCTGCTTTTTTCTATTGTTTTTTTCAGTAATTGTTTTGATGGGCCCTCTCCTACAATATGCCACTTAAAGTTTGGAAGAATTTTATGAATAATAATTAATGCCTTCGCAGCCTCTAGCAAACCTTTTCTATCTTCAATTCGACAAATAGAAATTAGTTTCAATGTAGAATCTTTCAATCTTTTGTTTTTAATTATAGGCGGCCTTACAGAAAACGGAGGATATATAATTTTTAATTTATTTTTATCAACAAAACATTTAGATAGCATTAAATTTTCAGTAAACTTAGTTATAGATACAATGTATTTGCATCTATCAAAGGCTTTTTGTATTTTTCTTATATTTTTATTATTTTTACTTTTCAAAAACTCTTGTCCAATTGCGAAACAGATAATTTTAGTTATATTTTTTGGAACTGCATTAACTGATTTCCATGTATCGCATATAGCAACATCATTTATTTCAGCATTTTTTCTTACTAATAATTTTTTAAAAAAAGGACGAAGAATTTTAATACTAGGAAAAAAACTTAAATTAAAAGAATCTTCGGATTTATATTTATGATCAGGATAAACTACAACCTTCTTTGATTCAGATTGCAACCCTTTTGCAATAGAATACATTAAACTTTGCATTCCACCAATTCTTGGAGGAAAAGTTTGAGTAACAATATGAACATTCATTTTTCTTTATCCTTATGAATTTTTTCTTAGTTGTTTTTCCATCATTTTAATAACCCTCATAAATCTTGTAAACGCATAAAGAATTGAAACAGCAAATCCATATCTTCCTTGCAACCAATGATGCCTAAGTAAATAAGCTTTAAAAAAGTCAAATTGAAAGCCAAAAACCATTCTTAATGTAAGTGAAGACATAGACTTTTTAGGTGAAAAATTTGCAAGTGATGTTGTATATTTATTCATTTTAGAAACTTGATGTTCGAAATCTTTCATCCAATAATGATAAATTACTCCATTTAAAACTGTAGTTTTTTGATTTTTTGGTTTTTTAATTTTATCCCAAGTTGGATGATCAGGATACCTAACAACACTTTTTCTGTATAACCTTATAACTTTGTCTCCAGAATAAGAATATGGATTAATCCCAAAAGGAAATATGTTTTGCCTTTTTATTAAATATAGGTTGTGCATATCCTTTTTTTCTTTCAGAAATAAATTTCTGATTTCTTGATTTAAATCTGAGCTTACAATTTCATCACCATCTAAATTTAAAACCCAATCATTTTTACAAACTTTTTCTCCAAATCTTTTTTGTTTTCCGTATCCATCCCATTTATTAAACATTACTTTTGCACCTAGAGTTTTAGCTATGCTTAATGTCTTGTCAGTTGAACCAGAATCAATAATAATAATTTCATTAACTAAACCAGAAACTGACTCTATTACTTTTTTAATTTTTCTGGATTCGTTTTTAGTGATAATATAACATGAAATTGGAAGCAAAATAATTGTTACTCCTTTAAGTTAGTGGTTTTGTTGTCCTTTCCAGGCTCTCTATTGCCTAAAACAACTAGACCAATTATAAAAAAAATAACAGCTGTAACCATCCCTAACCTTTCATTGTTAGTCCATAAAACAATTGAAGCATATAGTGTGGGCCCTAAAAAAGATGTGATTTTTCCTGATAACATGTAAAACCCAAAAATTTGAGCACGATGTTTTGGTGGAACTTTATGAGAAATTAAAGACCTAGATGCAGATTGAACAGGCCCAATAAATAACCCTACTATTAACGCTAAAACCCAAAACCAAAAGCCTGAGGGTGCTATAAGAACACCTATTCCAAAGATTGTGAGAAAGAAAAGTGAAATTCGAATAGTCAAAAAAGATCCAAATTTATCATCAACCCAACCTCCAACAAACGCGCCAATTCCACATGTAAAGTTTACTGCAATAGCAAACATTAAAACCAATTCATTTGAAAAACCAAAAACCTTTGCTGCATAAATTCCTGCAAAGGCGAAAACAACTGTTAAACCATCTGTATAAAATAAGCGAGCTATTAAAAATCTTCTAAGCCCTGGAATTTTTTTAATCTCCAACCATCCTTGCTTTAAAATTTTTATAGAACTATTAATTTTGGTAGCTGGTGCAGTTTCTTTCACAAAAACAAATAATGGAAGACTAAAAAATATCATCCATAAACCAACAAGAACCATTGTTGCTCTTACATGTTCAGCATTGTTTTTATTTAGGCCAAAAGGAGCAATTTCGGGCTTTATAAATAAAAACAATGCAATTGATAAAGCAATAATTGCCCCCCAGTAACCGACACCCCAGGACCAACCAGAAACTCTTCCAATTAAATTTTTAGATGCAACTGAAGGCAGCAGAGCGTTATAAAATACAAACATTAATTCGCTAAAAGCAATTGTTAGGAATGATAATATAATTGCTAAAAACAAAAAGCTAGCATCAGGTTTTACAAACCACAAAAACATTGTTGATGTGGCAGCAATAGCTGTAATTAAAAATAAAAAAAACTTTCTGATTGCTTTTGAATCTGCAATTCCTCCTAAAACAGGACTAACTAATGCAACAAAAATTGCAGCCATAGCAGTCATGTAACCCCAATAAGCCGTTCCATTTTCTGGAGCTACAGAAGTGACAAAATATACTGCAAAAATAAAGGTTGAATGAATTGCTCCTAGGGCAGAATTTCCTGCATCAAACAAAGCATATGAGATAGTTGGTTTCCATCTAATTCTATAGTTATTCATGTTTATCTTTACTAGTAATTTTTTTAAAATTTAGCCTAGCTTCATGCAATATAGGTTCAGTATATCCTGATGGTTGATTTAATGCATCAAAAACAAGCAAACAGGCTGTTTTAAATGCTATAGAATTATCAAAATCAGTTGACATTTTAATATAATTCTTATCTTTTGAGTTTTGATCATCAACCTTTTTAGCCATTTTTTTAAATGAATTTAAAACATCATCCTTTTTACATATTCCATGATACAACCAATTAGCTAAATGTTGAGAAGAGATTCTTAAGGTAGCTCTATCTTCCATTAGTTCTATATTATTTATGTCAGGCACCTTAGAACACCCAATACCTTGGTCAATCCACTTTACAACATATCCTAAAATACTTTGCACATTGTTTTCAATTTCATTTATTATTTCTTCTAATGTCCATGGAGGTTCTTTAATGACAGGAATTTCTAAAAGACTATCGATAGAAAACGTATCTTCTTCCATTAGTTTTTTTTGATTTTCCACAACATCTATTTTATGATAATGAAGAGCATGAATTGTTGCAGCTGTGGGAGAGGGAACCCATGCTGTATTTGCTCCTGCAACTACATGCTGTATCTTTTGATTATACATCTCGTTCATATCATTAGGCATAGCCCACATACCTTTGCCAATCTGTGCTTTTCCGACAAAACCACATTTTAAACCGATACTTACATTTCTGTATTCATATGAAGAAATCCAGCTTTGTTTTTTCATCTCGCCCTTTTTTACCATAGTTCCGGCTAACATAGAGGTATGAATTTCATCCCCAGTTCTATCTAAAAATCCAGTATTAATAAAAAAAACTCTATTTCTCGCTTCTCTTATGCATTCTTTAAGATTTAAAGAAGTTCTTCGCTCTTCATCCATAATGCCAATTTTAATTGTGTTTTTTGGTATTTTTAATAATTCTTCAACACTTTTGAATGTATCAACTGCAAACTTAACTTCCTCAGGCCCATGCATTTTGGGCTTAACTATATAAATTGAACCATTTTTAGAGTTCTTTTTTTCTTTAAGGTCTTCTAAAGCACATAAAGAAGTTATAACAGCATCTAAAAGACCCTCACCAACTTCATTTTTGTTTTTGTCGAGTAGAGATGGGGTAGTCATTAGGTGCCCGACATTCCTCACAAGCATTAGAGCTTTACCTTTTAATGTCCTTTTAACTTTTGAAGGAGAAGAATATTTTATATCTTTATTTAATTTTCGAATAAACGAATTATTATTTTTTATGATTTTTGTTTTTAAGGTCCCCTTGAGAAGTTTTTGCCAATTTTTATAAGCTAGTGTCTTATCTTCGCCATCAACAGTGGCAACAGAGTCTTCACAATCCATAATCACTGAAATGGCTGACTCTACAAATATATTTTTAATTTCTCTGTTTTTATCAAATTGAACTCTAATATGGAGTTGATTTTTTTCTAATATAATTTCGGTTGGATTTTTTATATTGCCAACATAACCTTTAAATTGTTGAGGAATTTTAAGTGAAGTAAAGGTTCCTTTAAATCTTTCAAAAACAAGTTTTTGTTTTTTTATTTTGAAACCCTTTATATTCGAATAAGTCTCGTTAATTAGTGGCGCAAATATATCTAGAATTTTTTTTGACTTATTAATTACTTCTTGACCTCTCTCTTTGTTGAAATGCAAACTTATTTCATAAGGTTTTTTATCTGGAATTAAATTGGTTCCATATAGAGCATTATATATGCTTCCCCATCTTGCATTAGCAGCATTAATAGCATACCTAGCATTGTTTATTGGAACAACTAATTGGGGCCCAGGTATAGAAGATATTTCATCATCAATATTTTTTGTATTAATTTTAAAGTCAGCCTTCTCAGGAACCAAATATTTTATATCATATAAAAACGCTTTATAATTTTTAATATCAAAATTTTTTTGAGAATTTTTTTTATGCCATAAATTAATATTTGATTGAAAATACTTTCTCTTATTTACTAATGAAATTCTCATTGTTTCAAATTTTGAAATAAATTTTTCAAATCCTTCCCAGAATTCATTGTTTTTAATACCACTTTTAGGAAGTAAATCTTTTTGAATAAATTTATATAAAACTTTATCTATGAATAAATTATTTTTAAAAATATATTTTGACAATTAATATTTACCTAGCATTCTTAAAGAATAAAAACATTTTTTGAATGTTATTAGTATTAATAATGATGTTCAACAAAAACTTGGAAGAAAAAATGGGAAATAATATTATTGTAGTTGGTATTTTTGTGGTTGATATATCTATATATTCAAAAACTTTGCCTTTACCTGGACAAACAATTATTGGGAATAACTATATAATTGGTCCCGGTGGAAAAGGATCTAACCAATCTGTTGCCATTGCTAAAGCAGGAGGAAAAGTGTCATTAATAGCTCGAATTGGAGATGATGATTTTGGTAAAGTAGCTCTAAAGCTTTATGATGAAGTTGGAGTTGATACTAACTTTTTAAGTGTTGAGAAGAATGAAAGAACAGGATGCGCAACTATTTCAATAGATGAAGAAGGAATGAATGCTATAATCGTTGCCCCTTCTTCAGCCAATGGCTTAACCCCAGAAATGATACTTAATAAAAAAAATGCTTTTAAATCTTCAAAAACAGTTATTACAGGCTTTGAAATACCTTTGGAAACAACAATCCAATCGCTTAAAATTGGAAGAGAGTTCAATTGTTTAAATGTTTTGAACCCAGCACCATATTCAAAAGTTAATAAAGAAATTTGGTCTTTGGTTGATTATGTAACACCTAATGAGCATGAGGCTTATGAAATAACTGGAATAAAGGTTAAAAATCCGGAAGATGCATTTATAGCTGGGGAAAAATTATGTGAAATGGGCTCTAAAAACGCTGTTATAACATTGGGAAGTTTGGGGGCTGTAACTGTAATAAATGGTAAAAGAGGTAAACACTATTTGCCTCCAAAAATTTCAGGTAATGTCTTAGATACAGTTGGTGCAGGCGATGTATTTAATGGAACTTTTTCTTTATCAATAACAAAGGGAAAATCAATAGAAGAATCTGTTCAATATGCAAATCTTGCATCTTCAATTTCAGTAAGAAGAAAAGGAGCTGCTAATTCATCACCTGATGCATTAGAAATTGAAAAAAATCTAAACTTAATTGCAGGCTGATTTTTATGAAATTTAAAGAACCTCCTTGGTTAAATTTAGGTATTAAAATGAGAATGGGATTAAAATCATTAAATCATTTGGATTGGTTACCCTTGAATGATGCTCACGGACCAGATGGTGAAAGATTTTTTCAAATGCAATTAAAAAAAAAATTAAGGGAAAAACATAAAGAAAAAATATTTATTGCCCTTCCCGAAGCTTATGAGGCTTCCGAGGAACTAGTGCTGTATGTAAAAAATTATTTTAAATCTCTAAACTCATTGCCAATTTTAAAACAAAGAAAAGACTGGCACCCACTTTATTATGCTGGTTTTTTAATTCCTGAAGACTTACTCATTTTAGAAAAAAAAAATGATAAATGGGTTTTAACTGCAGGATCATTATATTTCCCAGCACACTGGAGTTTATCTGACAAAATTTCTAAGAAATTAAGTAGTATTCATGACCCAGTCCCTCACTACAAAGACAATTTAGAAAAGGCTATGGATAAGTTTTTTGATAATATGATTGTTGGTCCTATCTCATCAAGAAGAAACTGGACGATTCAAATTGATAATGAATTGTTTGTCCCAAATAGGATTTGGGATAAAGATCTTAATATTAATCAAGTTCCGAGAAGAATATTTATAAGAGAAGAATACCAAACACTTAGAAAACTTCCCAAAACAAACAGCATTATTTTTACTATTAGGACACACTTATGGCCAATATCAACATGGGAAAATGATTTAAAGTCATTAAATGAACTTTTAGATTTATTAAGTAAAATGACTTATGAAACTATTAAATATAGAGGAGTAGAGTTTTATGGACCTCAATTAAAAGAATGGGTTGCTTCTTTAAATTAGGTAGGGTTTACAATTCCAATAAAAATTTTCTTCCTTGAGAAATTTTTCAATTTCTTTAATAAGAACATTAAGGTCATTTTTAGATTTTCCTTCAGCTCTTGCAATAATACATGATTGCGTATTTGAAGGTCTTATCAACCACCAACCATGCTTGTTTTTTGCTCTAATGCCATCAATATCAATTATTGAATACATATTTATTTTTTTAATTTTTTCTTTGATTTTATTAACAATTTTAAATTTTAAAATTTCTTTGCAATCTATTCTTATTTCTGGACTAGAAAATGAAATATTAGTTTCTTCATAAAACTTTTCTAAATCATAATTTCTTCGACCACATTCATGGAGTAATCTTAAAGCAGAATATGGAGCATCATCAAAACCATACCAATTATCTCTAATAAATATATGACCGCTCATTTCACCAGCAAGAAGAGACCCACTTTTTTTTAACTTTTCTTTAATTAAACTGTGTCCGGTTTTCCAAAAAATTGGATTGCCAGATTGTTTTTTTATAGAATCAAAAGCAGAGTCACTAGATTTAATATCTAAAATTATAGGAGCTCTCCTATTTTTTTTAATTATACCTCCAGCTAAAAATGCAGTTACAATATCTCCAGGAACAATCACCCCCCTTTTCGTAACAACTCCTATACGGTCTCCATCCCCATCAAAAGCAATTCCTAAATCAGAGTTAGTTTTTTTAACTTCTTTTATTAAGGACTCTAAATTTTTTGGCTCAGTTGGGTCAGGGTGATGATTTGGAAAATTTCCATCTATTTCGCCAAAAATTACTTTATGTTGACCAGGCAATTCTTTCACTAATTGAGTAATTAACTCTCCTGATGATCCGTTGCCACAATCCCAAATAACATTAAAGGGTTTAATTTCATATGATTTTTCAATTAATGCTTTTTTATAATCTTCAAAAACACTTTTAATAGTAGTTTTACCTTTGCCATTGTAAAACATCCCCTCTAAAATAATCTTTTTAAGATCTAAAAGTTTTTTTCCAAAAAAACTATTTGAACCTATCATAATTTTAAATCCATTATGATCTGGAGGATTGTGACTGCCAGTAACCATGATTGCTGCGTCGGAATTAAGAAACTCTCTTGCAAAATAAAGCATAGGTGTTGGACCGCATCCAATATCAATTACATTAGCACCACTTTTATTTAAGCCTTTTATTAAATGAGTAGATAACATTTTGCTTGTTAAACGCCCATCTCTTCCTACGGCTACAGTTATGCCTTGGCTGTTGAATATTTTTGAGGCAAACGCTCTTCCTATTAGAAAGGCATCGGAGTATTTTAAGGTCTTATTTATTATCCCCCTGATATCATATTCTCTAAAAATTGTATGATTGATCTCATTCACTTTTATATCCATCTCTTAAATGTTTAGTAATCCAATTAACCAATTCATTCTTGATTTCTGAATTATCTAATGCATAAGAAATGTTCGCCTCTATAAACTCTAGTTTTGTTCCACAGTCAAACCTAGTTCCAGAAAAGAGAAATCCATAGAAGGGAAATTTTCCAATCATAGATGACAAACAATCTGTAAGTTGAACCTCATTGTTTTTACCCTTTTTGAGAGATGACAAACAACTAAAGATTTCTGGCTCTAAAATATATCTTCCAACAACACCATACTGAGAAGGAGCATTTTCTTGGCTAGGTTTTTCAACTATGTCTTTAATATGAATTTTGTTATTTTCAATTTTACCAGGCTCAATAATTCCATAAGAAGAAACTTTAACTTTATCAACATATGAAAGTGCAACCATATTTCCTCCATTCCAATTTTCAATCATCTGTTTTAAACATCCTTTTTTTGACTTAATTAAGTCATCAGCTAAAATCACTGCAACAGGTTCATCCTTAATTAAGTGTCTTCCGCACCAAATAGCATGACCTAGTCCAAGAGGTTCTTGTTGCCTTACATAAGCGACACTTCCTGGTTCAAGGATCATTTCCTGAATCATATTCAAATAACTAGTTTTGTTTCTATTTTTAAGAGAAAGTTCTAATTCAACTGAATGATCAAAATAATCTTCTATGGCAGACTTACCTCTTCCAGTAATAAATATGAATTCCTCTATTCCACTTTCTTTTGCTTCTTCAATAGCATATTGAATTAAAGGCTTGTCTAAAACTGGAAGCATTTCTTTTGGTAAAGCTTTAGTAGCAGGTAGAAATCTTGTTCCAAGACCACCAACAGGAAAGATTGCTTTTTTAATTTTTCTTTTTTGAAAACTTTTCATTATAAATATTTTTTAGTATTAATAACTTAATAATATTATTAATTTTAATATTTATAATTTTATATAAATTTAATCAAACAATTAGTTATAGGAAATAATATGAAAATTGCTATTATAGGAACAGGATATGTTGGTCTTGTTTCAGGTGTTTGTTTTTCTGAGTTTGGTTTTTCTGTGACTTGTGTAGATAATAACGAAAAAAAAATAAATGAACTTATTTCTGGAAAAGTACCAATATATGAACCAGGTCTTGAAGAACTCTTAAAAAGAAATGTTGAAGCAAACAGACTAAACTTTTCAACAAACTTACCAGATATTGTAAAAAAATCTGATGTAATATTTATCTCTGTTGGAACTCCCTCTAGACGAGGTGATGGGCATGCAGATTTAACTTATGTTTATAGCGCAGCAAAAGAAATATCTTCTTCTATGTTAGGATATACTGTCATTGTAACTAAATCTACAGTCCCTGTTGGAACTGGTAGGGAAGTTAAAAAAATTATTCAGTCTAATAACCCTAAAGCAAATTTTGATATAATTTCTAACCCTGAATTTTTAAGAGAGGGATCAGCAGTTAATGATTTTATGCGCCCAGACAGAATTGTAGTAGGTTATGAAACCAAAAAATCAAAAGAAATAATGTCTTCATTGTACAAGCCACTTTATCTTTTAGAAACACCAATTTTATTTACTAGTCTAGAGACTTCAGAATTGATTAAGTATGCCTCAAACTCATTTTTAGCCATGAAAATATCATTTATAAATCAAATGGCAGATCTTTCAGAAAAAGTTGGTGCAAATATTAATGATGTTTCTAAAGGTATTGGCTTAGACAACAGAATTGGGTCTAAATTTCTTCATCCAGGTCCAGGATATGGAGGCAGTTGTTTTCCAAAAGATATAGAAGCACTTCTTAAAACATCAGATCAATTTTCTTGTTCAATATCTTTGGTCAAGGAAACAATAAAATATAATAATCAAAGAAAAATATTAATGGCGGAAAAAATCATTAATTTTTTAGATAAAAACATAAAAAACTTAACTATTAGTATTTTAGGTCTCTCTTTTAAGCCAGAAACAGATGATTTCCGAGAAAGTCCTGCTATTGTAATTATTGAAAAACTTATTGATTTTGGAGCTTTAATTCATGCATACGATCCTCAAGCAATTGAAGAGGCAAAAAAAATATTACCAAAACAGGTTAAATATTTCTCTTCTTCTAAAGAATGTACTTATAATTCAGATTGTGTCGTAATCTTAACAGAATGGAATGAATTCAGAGCATTATCTCTTTTTGATGTTAAAGAAACTATGAAAGGTGATAAATTGGTTGATTTAAGGAATATATTTTCTAAAAAAGCTGCAAATGATGCCGGATTAGAATATTTATCAATAGGAAGATAAAGGTGTTTTTTTATTTATCCAAATTTGTTTCAATTTTTTTAAATCCATTAAACATAATTTTTTTTTTAAGTATTATTTTGTCAATTTTAACTATTCTTAGGTTAAAAAAGACAACTATCTTATTGTCCATAATAATATTAGTTTTCAGTCTTTTTGTTTCATTCACCCCTCTTTCTTTTAAACTTCTAAATGATCTTGAAAAAAATGCGTTTTCTGAAAATAAAGGTTACCAAGTTTATGTTAATAAAAAAATTGAGAATATTGAAGATAATGATCAAAATCTTTTCTATTTATTAGATGGAGTTATTGTTTTAGGGGGAGGGTCAGATGGAGAGATATCAGAATTTAGGAATGAAGCCTCTTTAAATAGCTCTGCTGAAAGATTAATTAAGTCTGTTGAAATATTTAATAAAAACAGAGATTTAAAAATACTCTTTTCTTCTTTTTCAGGGAAGACCAACACTGAGGGTTGGCCAGATTATAAAGTAGCAGAACTATTTTATAAAAAGATGAATGTACCTGAAAAAAATATTTTACTGGAAAAAAAATCCAGAAATACTTATGAAAATATTTTATATTCTAAAGATATAATAAATGAAAATGAAACTTGGGGTTTAATAACTTCTGCATATCATATGAAAAGGGTTAAGGCAGTTATTCGATCTTTATCAATTAATAGTACAATAATTTTTATTCCTGTTGATTTTCAAACTGCTGAACATACAGAGTTTTTTAGTTTTAATTTCTCAAGAGGAGTTCATTATTGGTCAATATTTCTTCATGAATGGGTAGGTTTATTAGGCTACTCCTTATTTGGCAAAGCATAGTTTAAAAAGGAATTTGTCCTTGCTTAAAAATATTATTTAATTCTGAGATAATTTCATTTCCAAGGTTTACGTTAATTGAGTTTAAGTTATTTAACAGTTGTTTTTTATTAGTTGCACCAAAAATAACTGAAGTCATAAAGGGTCTAGAAAGACAAAAGGATATTGACATTTGAGCAAGATCAATATTATTTTTTACAGCTAATTTATGATAATTTTCAACGACTCTAGGGACTCCATTCTTTGCTCTTCCAAACAAAGTTTTATCAATGCTTCTTCTTGATTTTTCGGGTATTATATTGTTTTTATATTTCCCTGATAAAATTCCAGCAGCTAGGGGAGAATAAGCTAGTAAACCAATATTTTCATGGTGACATAATTCTGATAAGTCCAAATCAAACCACCTGCATAATAAGCTATATTCATTTTGAATAGATACAATTTTAGGAAACCCTTCTTTTTTGGCAATTTCAATAAACTGCATTGTTCCCCAAGCGGTTTCATTTGATAAGCCAATTGATCTAATCTTTCCTTCAGAAACAAGTTTGTTTAATTCATTTAAAATTAAAAACATTTCTTCTTTTTCACTAGATTTATTCTGATAGAAGGGGTTATATTCCCAATTTCTTCTAAAATGATATGAGCCTCTGTTTGGCCAGTGAAGTTGATAAAGGTCGATGAAGTCGGTGTTCAAATTTCTTAGACTTCCCTCTAGAGCTTTACGAATCGATTTTGGAGAAATAGGCTCACCACTTCTTATGATCATGTAACCTTCTCCAACCACTTTAGAGGCTACAACTATAGAATCTCTTTTTTTTGATCTTTTAATCCACTGACCTAAATATTTTTCACTTAAGCCTTGAGTTTCTGAACTTTTAGGGGTTGTTGGATACATTTCAGCAGTATCAAAAAAGTTTAAACCATTACTTAAGCTAATATCTATGAAATCA
>NHHF01000015.1 GCA_002171155.1 Betaproteobacteria bacterium TMED156 | reverse complement strand
TTAATCTTTTTAAATAGTTTTGGTGAGATGAAACTGGCACACCTGCCATGACAACTGGTTGACCAGCACTTTTCCCTCTATTTGTTAAAGTTATACCAAGAATTTTTGATGCTTCTTCAGCATCTTTATAAAATAGTTCATAGAAATCACCCATCCTAAAAAAAACTAACTCATCAGGGTAATTTTTTTTTATTCTTAGGTATTGCTTAATTACTGGAGTATGGTTTATCACTAAAATCTTTCAACTTTAATTTTGGAAGAGATTTGAAATTTATAATTTGATAATATTCTTACAATTAAAGCAAATAATTTTGGATTTGCAGCTACTATGTTTGATGTAAACAGAAAGTTGTTATCACCATTAAAATTTCCAACAAACCCTCCTGATTCTTGAATTATTAAACTTCCGGCTGCAGAGTCCCAGGGCATTAAGCCCAATTCAAAAAACCCATCAAATCTTCCAGAGGCAACATAGCACAACTCCAAAGCTGCCGACCCGACCCTTCTAATACTTGTTGAAGATTTACCGAGTTTTTTAACAATTGAGTAGTAATTGTCAAACATTTTTGGATCTCTTGGAGGAAATCCAGTTGCAATTAACGCAGAGTCCAATGTGATTTGTTTTGAAACTCTTAATCTTCTGTCATTTAAATATGCGCCTCTTCCCTTTGATGCAGTAAATAATTCATCTCTTGAAGGATCATAAACGACAGCTTGCTCTATTTCACCATTTTGATGCAACGCAATTGAAATACAATAATTTGGAAAACCATGTATGAAATTAGTTGTTCCATCTATTGGGTCAATTATCCAAGTTGGATGGCTAGAGGAAAATTTAATCGGACTATTTAATTGGTTCGATGTTAATTCCTCTGCAAGAAAATGATGTTTTGGATATGCTTGTCTAAGGATATTCAATATTTCATTTTCACATGTTTTGTCAATGTCAGTCACGTAGTCATTTTTTTCTTTTTCTGTAACTTTTATTATTCCGGGGTCAAGACTTGCTCTATTAATAATTGAACCAGCTTTTCTTGCAGCTTTAATAGCCGTGTTTAACATTGGATGCATAAAAATCCTTAAGGTAGTATATTAATTCATTGTAATGAACACAGAACGAAACAAGTTTATTTCCCAACATTTAAGTCAAATTAATTGGATTTTGGTTGATTTAAGCCATCCTGGAAATTTAGGAGCTTCAGCTCGAGCTTTAAAAGTAATGGGTGCATCTAATATGATATTGGTCAATCCAAAGATCGCAGATTCTTGTAGTGACCAAGATGCTATTAAAAGGGCTGTAAAGGCGTCCGACTTGTTGAAAAATTGCAGGCAAATGTCATTTGAGAAAGCCATTGAAAGATCTCATCATGTTATAGCTTTTACCTCGAGGAGGAGAGAAATCGAGCCTCCAGAGGTTGATTTTATTGAAATGATTAAAAAAATTGTGGACTCCCTAGTAATCTCGAATGATTCCAGAGTTTCTATGGTTTTTGGAGGTGAAAGAGTTGGTCTTATGAATAAAGATGTCATTAGATGTACTAATGTTTGTAAAATTGACTCAGGTTTAGAATATTCCTCGATTAATCTGTCACATGCGGTTCAGATTGTTGCTTATGCGCTGAGAAGTCAACTGAATAATACATTTATTGCTACTCAAAAAGAGAATAACTCAACTGATCACTTTAAATATAGAGAATCAAACTTGAAATCATCAAAAATTTCCCAAAAAAAAATTTATGAATTAAAAACGTTATTTTTGCAAATTTCTGGTGAGATAGGGCTGTACGGCCCGGAAAAAAAAGGAAAATTAGAGGAAAGAATTAGTAGGATTTTAGCTACATCAGACCTCTCAAAAGATGACTACAGTCTTTTAAAAAGCTTTTTTGCATTGATAAATAAAAAATTAAAGTAATTATAAAATGATTGATTAAAAATGAAAATATATAAAATATTTGAGGATATAGAAACTATTCGTTTACGTGATCCAGCAGCAAAATCCTGGATAGAGGTGATTTCTTGCTATCCTGGACTTCATGCTTTGTGGTCTCATCGTTTTGCGCATATCCTTTGGAAAACAAAATTTTCTGGTTTCATGTGGTTGGCCAGATTTGTATCTGCACTGTCAAGAATGATAACGGGTATTGAAATCCACCCGGGTGTTTCCATTGGAAGAAGGTTGTTTATTGATCACGGCCACGGAGTAGTTATTGGAGAAACTTCTGTAATAGGAGATGATTGTACTATCTATCAAGGAGTTACTCTGGGTGGAACTTCTTTAAAAAAAGGAGAAAAAAGACATCCTACCATTGGAGATGGTGTTGTTATTGGTGCAGGTGCGAAAATATTAGGACCTTTTATGATTGGAAAAGGATCCAAAATTGGGTCAAATGCAGTTGTTGTTGAATCTGTAATGCCTAATACAACCGTAGTTGGAATTCCAGCAAGAGAAATTCTAAAAGACCATACTTCGGAAAAAAAATTTGACAAAGACTTTCATGCATACGGTGTTTCAGGTTCTATGAAAGACCCTTTGGATGAAAGATTAGATGAATTCAACAAAATGTTAGCCGATCAACAAAAAGAAATTGAGAACTTAAAAACTCGACTAAAAACTAAATCGAAAGCTGAGTAACAATGTTTTTATTTACTTGAATCGCACCTCCGCGAACTTTTCCAACGTTATCAATTGTCCAGTTTGGTATTACCCATCGATTTTTTCCTGAGGGTAACTTACTGTGACCAGGAAGATGAGTATGTCCATGAATTAAAATTTGGGAATCATGCCTTTCAAGTAATTGATCTGCAGCTTGTGGATTAATGTCCATCATAAAACTGGATTTTTCTTTCTTTGATGTTTCGCTTTTGTTTCGATAAATTTTTGCAAGCTCGAGTCTTTCATCTATTGACTTTGAAAAGAATTGATTCTGCCACTCTTTTGAATTAACTGTTTGCCTAAAAACCTGATGCTGTTTATCATCAGTGCAGAGTTCGTCTCCATGGACCAGCAAAATATTTAATGCTTTATGTGACTTTAATACTATAGTTGGCTCAAGTTGATGAGAATGCAAATATTGAAGGAGTCTATTGCCTATCAAAAAATCTCTGTTCCCATGCATAATTGCAATTTTTACATTAATATTATTTAAAAATTGCAAACTGTTTCTTAACAATTCTATTATTTCTTTATACTCATAGTCATTTGATGAATATATCAAATCATCACCGACCCAATGTTCAAAAAGATCGCCAAGGATCAAAAACCACCCCTCTTGTTGATTCTCCGATTGGTCATAATATTTCTTTATCCAATTACAAAACGAAATTGTTATGGGAATATTTTTAGGGCTGAGATGTAAGTCGGAGCAAATCAAGACTTTTTCTGAATTAATTTCAGATATTTTTTTCATTATTCTATTAAATATGCTTTTTTAATAATGACAGGTTTTTTTGGAACATCATCATGAAAACCTTTAGTAGTAGTTTTAACTTTGGCAATATCATCAATTACATCTGTTCCTTCAATAACTTTTCCAAATACGGCATACCCCCAGCCATTTAATGTTTCTGAGGTATGATCCAAAAAATCATTATTTACAAGATTTATAAAAAATTGTGCAGAGGCAGAGTGTGGTTCACTAGTTCTAGCCATGGCGATGGTGTAAGCAGTGTTTTTTAACCCATTATTTGCTTCATTTTCTACCGATTCTTGTGTTTCTTTCTCAACCATATTTTTTTCAAAACCACCTGCTTGAACCATAAAACCATCGATGACTCGATGAAAGATAGTTTTGTCATAATGGCCTTTTTTTACGTATTCAAGAAAATTCTTTACAGTTTTGGGTGCTTTTTTTTCATTTAATTCAGTAACAAATTTTCCCAAACTAGTTTCAAATACAACTTTCATTCTTTGCTCCTCTTTTTCTATTTTTCTATTTTTTTAATTTTTTAATTATATTGGGTCGGGTTAATAATGGCATTGACTTTAGATGATCAATTTTTTTTGTAAGTCGTATAGATTTAGGTAACTTAGAAAGTCCGTTCTCATATGTAATATTAGCAAGATAAATATATAAATCACCAAGATTTTCGTAAGCCAATTCATAGTTTGAATTATTTAATATAGCTCTCTCAAGAGCTAAACGGGCTCTTTCAGGTCGGTCTTGTAAAAGATACAAAACAGCAAGATTATTGTAAGGTTCAGCTAATTCCGGAAACTCCTCAGTAAATCTCTCAAAACTAACAATAGCAATGTCAATTTTTTGTTTTGAATCGTAGGTGTTATCGTAATCGTTATTCTTTTGAATAATTGCAAACTCAGCAAGAAGCACAGCTTTTAAATATCTCCATTGAGCATCTCGAGGAAATTTTTTTAAATTTGAATCAATTTTTTTCTCAGCTTCTATTAAACGACCAAGATTAATTAATTCCCTTGCATCATTTATTTCTGCAGAGGTCTGCAAAATTTGCCTGCCAGAGTCTTCAGCACTTACCTGACCAAAACAAAAATCACAAAAAAAAGCAAATATAATGATAAAAGCTGATGTTTTAAATTTTTTTCTGAGTGAAAGATTGATGAACATAACTTATTATTAACCTTCTTAAAATTATATTATGGTGTAAATTTGAAAATATTTAACAGTTTGGGACGAGAGAAAAAAGAATTTGTACCTTTGATTGCCGGAACTGTCAGTATATATGTGTGTGGTATGACTGTTTACGATTTCTGTCATTTAGGCCATGCAAGAGTGATGATTTTTTTTGATATTGTGCGTCGCTGGTTCGAGGCATGTGGTTTAAATGTAAATTATGTAAGAAACATCACAGATGTGGACGATAAAATTATCGCTCGCGCTCGCGAACAGAAAATCTCTATTCGTGAACTTACTGATAAGTATATACATGAAATGAAAATTGATGCCAAGAGTTTGGATATTATTGATCCTTCAATTGAGCCAAGAGCAACTGACTACATCCCAGAAATGCTTGACTTTATAGATAAGTTACAATCTTCTGGCTATGCATATGAGTCAGATGGAGATGTAAACTTTTCTGTAAGAAATTTTAAAGAGTATGGCAAATTATCTGGTAAGACTTTAGATGAACTTAGGGCTGGAGAGAGAGTTCCTGTTGGAAACAGAAAAAAAGATCCTTTAGATTTTGTTTTGTGGAAAAAAACTAAATCTCATGAGCCTTCTGAAGTTTCTTGGAACTCCCCTTATGGCCCTGGAAGGCCAGGTTGGCATTTAGAGTGTTCTACTATGAGCTGTGAGTTACTTGGACCAAAGTTCGATATTCATGGAGGTGGAATTGACTTGCAGTTCCCACATCATGAGAATGAGATTGCTCAGTCTGAAGGAGCCTTGAATACTAAGGCGCAGGTTGCCTCTGTAGGAACCTGGATGCATGTAGGGTTTGTAACAGTTGAAAAAGAAAAAATGTCTAAGTCTTTTGGAAATTTTTCAACCATTCGAGATATTCTAAAAGAAGTTAACCCTGAAACAGTTAGATATTTTTTACTAAAAGGGCATTACCGCAGTCCTGTAAATTATTCAGTTGAGCAAATTACAAATGCTAAAAATGCTCTAAAAAGTCTTTACGGGATTCTAGAAAGAAGTGAAGAGCTAGAACATCTTTCCATTATAGAAGAGAAAAATTATATTAGTTTTGCTATGAGCTCTGATAACAAGCATGCTTTAAAATTCAGAGATGCAATTAATGACGACTTTAATACTCCACTTGCGTTGTCAGAATTGTTTGCTTTTGCCAATAAAATAAAGTTAGAGCTCAAATCAAATGATAAATCCAACCTTAAGTTATACAGAGGCCTAGGTTTGATTTTAGGGTTTTTTAAAAGACCTTTAGAAAAAGAAAAAAAATCTAACCCTAATATGAAAAAAGAATTAAACGAATCATTAATTAATGATTTATTATCTGAAAGAGTAGAGGCCAAAAAAAACAAAAACTACGAACGGGCAGATGAAATTCGTAATTATCTAAAAGAGTTTGAGATACTGGTTGAAGACACCTCTGAAGGTACAAAATGGAGAAGATCCTGACTATTTATACTTTTTGTTAGAGAATATAATTATGAAATTTACTTACTTAGACTTTGAACAACCTCTCGCTGAGCTTAATGAAAGAATTGAAGAGTTACGATTAGTGCAAAATGATTCAGCTTTGGATATTAGTGAAGAGCTAAGTAGACTGACTGAAAAGAATAACACCTTGCTCGAAAGTATATATAAAAAACTTGACCCCTGGAAAATATCTCAGATTGCTAGACACCCTCAGAGACCTTACTCACTGGATATTATTTCATCAATAACAACAAACTTTGTTGAATTACATGGTGATAGAACATTTGCTGATGATCCTGCTATTGTAGGGGGTTTGGCTAAATTTGATGGCCAACCGGTTATGGTTATTGGACATCAAAAAGGTAGAAATCTCAATGAGAGAACTTACAGGAATTTTGGAATGCCTAAACCTGAGGGCTATAGAAAAGCGGCAAGATTGATGAAGATGGCAGAAAAATTTGCTTTGCCTATACTAACATTCGTTGACACACCAGGAGCTTACCCTGGGATAGGTGCCGAGGAAAGGGGTCAATCAGAGGCTATTGGTCAAAATTTGTTTCTAATGTCCGGTTTGAAAACTCCCATAATTTCTTCAATAATTGGCGAGGGGGGGTCTGGTGGAGCACTTGCTATCTCAGTTTCCGACAGATTGTTAATGTTTAAATATGCAATATATTCTGTAATTTCTCCTGAAGGTTGTGCCTCCATACTATGGAAAGATTCGGACAAGGCCCGTGATGCCGCTGAGATCTTGGGTATTACAGCAGATCGACTTAAAAAATTAAAGTTAGTAGATTTAATAGTGGATGAACCATTAGGCGGTGCCCATAGAGACTATTCTAAGTCATGTGAAAACCTAAAAAATGCTATTTCTGAAAGTCTAGCTTCTCTAAATGGTCTAAGTGCTGATGAACTTGTCTCAAGAAGACAGGAGAAAATTCGTGGTTTTGGAAAATTTAAAGAGGCCGCCTAAACAAAGGTGCAGAGTTTTTGTAGGTTTATCTGGAGGCCAAGATTCAGTTGCTCTTCTACATGTATTAAGTAAAAAAATTTCACAATCTTCAGAGAATTCAGAGTGGCATGGTATTAAACTATCTGCAATACACATTAATCATAATCTACAAGAAGATTCAATAAATTTTGAAAATATTTGCAACGAATTATGTAAAGACCTTGAAATAAAACTAGATGTTATTAAGATAAATATTAAAGTCAATACTTTGAAACGTCTTGGACCTGAGGCTGCAGCAAGGAGGGATAGGTTTAGGGCATTTCAAAAAGTGCTTAATGTCAAAACTGATGTTTTGGCTTTAGGCCATCATTTAGATGATCAAGTTGAAACTGTTCTTTTACAATGGATGAGAGGCGCTGGCCTTGAGGGGCTAACAGGAATGTTAATTTTTGATCAAAGAATTGTTGAAAAAAAATCAATAAATATTTGGAGACCATTTTTAAAAACTACTAGATCAGAAATATCTAACTACGTTGCTAAACATAAGTTGAAATGGATTAACGACCCTTCAAATGACAATTTAAAGTTAGATAGAAATTTGATTCGTCACAAAGTTATACCATTACTCAAGTCCTCAAGGAATGGTTCATCGTTAGCTATGGCGAGAAGCATCAATCATTTACAATCTGCAAGGTCTTTATTAGAAAAAACAATCACCTATAATCTAAAAATGTGTGAAATTAATAATAAAAAAAATGCTGAAAGTTTTAAAAATCTGTCTAAAGAATTAATTCTAAAATTAGACGATGAACTTGTTCCCAGAGTCTTGAGGGCATGGATTAAAAATTCAGGTTTATCTGTGCCACCAACTCGAAGAATTATTGAATTTATAAGACAATTAAGAATTTCTGGAAATAACTCTAGGATTTTCATTGAGGTTAATGGGGAAATTGCATACAAAATTGTATGTAATTTCGATGAATTAACCCTGGTTTTAAATTAGTATGAAATTAGTTGTCCACAAATATGGTGGAACATCTGTTGGATCAACCACCCGTATTATAAAAGTAGCTCAAAGAATTAAAAAGTGGCATAAAGCTGGGTATTCTTTAGTTGTTGTTACTTCTGCAATGTCAGGAGAAACAAATAAATTATTGAACCTGATAAATGATGTTTCTAAAGAAAACAAGAATTGGTCCCGAGAAGTTGATCAAGTTGTCTCATCTGGAGAACAGGTTGCTGCTGGTTTGTTGGCAATAGCTCTTAACAAAATAGGTATCCTCTCAACTAGTTATGCTGGTTGGCAAGTTTCGGTCAATACGGATTCCGCTCATACAAAGGCTAGGATTAAATCGATTGATACTGAAAAAATTCAAGCAGAGTTAAGAGATGATAAAGTAGTTATAGTTACTGGTTTTCAAGGTGTGAATAAACAAGGATTTATTACAACACTCGGTAGAGGAGGATCTGATACTTCTGCCGTAGCATTGGCAGCTTCTTTGGAGGCTCAGGAGTGCTTGATTTTTACAGACGTTGATGGTGTTTATACAACAGATCCCAGAATTGAGCCCGATGCAAAAAGATTGAGTAAAATAACTTTTGAGGAAATGCTTGAAATGTCAAGCTTGGGGTCAAAAATTTTGCAGATAAGATCTGTTGAGTTTGCTGGTAAATACAAAATAAATTTAAGGGTCTTGTCTAGTTTAACTGACACAGATATCCCCATTGAAAGAGAATCGGTTTCAGGTACTTTGATTACATTTGAGGAAGAAAATGAAATGGAAGATGCAGTTATTTCTGGTATAGCTTTTAACAGGGATGAGGCAAAAATTACTATAACAGGAGTCCCAGATACTCCAGGAGTGGCTTCAAAAATATTGGGTCCAGTGGCTAAGTCGAATATAGACGTTGACATGATAATCCAAAACTCAAGTCATGACGGCACAACTGACTTTTCTTTCACAGTAAATAGAGTTGACCTAGACGAGGCGATCAAAGTGATTAGGAAAGATGTGCAACCCGAAATCAAGGCAATAGCTATCTCAAGTGACAATCAAATATGTAAAATTTCTGTAGTTGGAATTGGTATGCGCTCTCATGTTGGAGTCGCAAGTCAAATGTTTGAAGTTTTATTTAATGAGGGTATAAATATAAAAATGATTTCGACAAGTGAAATAAAAATTTCAGTTGTAATTGATGATAAATATATGGAGTTAGCAGTAAGATCTTTGCATAAAGCTTTTGGACTTGGAAATAAATAGAATATTATGTATTGATAGGTAAACATTATTGAATTAAGTGTATTATTTTAGAATTTGGAGACGTGACCGAGTGGCCGAAGGTGCTCCCCTGCTAAGGGAGTGTGTGCCAAAAGCGCACCGTGGGTTCGAATCCCACCGTCTCCGCCATTCGAGCCTTTTTATGAAGATGTTGAGCTAATTCTTTAAATTATCAATATTTCTACTTACTCTGCTTATATATTTTTAAAAAAGTTGTGCACTTATTATACTTTGTATAAGAACCTGCCCCCGAGTTTGGGGAATACCACTAATCTTTTTGGGAGTTCCAATACCAATATCATTATTGTTTTGCTAAATCGGATGAGTAAAATAGGAAAAATTAGTAATACTCTTTTTAATTTTTAACTTTTATTTTGTTTGGATGTGCAACTTTGTATCAAGTTAAAAAAAATTAAGTTTGAAATCTAAAATTTTTGCAGCAAACACAATTAAAGTAATTCCACAGAAAAATGTCAAGAATAACTAAAATTAAAAATAAGTGGCGATTCTGGATAGATATAGGTGGGACGTTTACAGACATCATTACCCTTAACGATTTTGGTCGATTGACAACCTTTAAAGTTCCATCTGGAAATGACACATTTAGAATCGACCCTGTATTTGATATTCTCAGGCAAGCGATGGGTTTAAACTCCACGGATATTTTATCTTATGACTTAGTTGAAGAAATAAGGGTTGGAACGACAATAGGAACGAATGCTCTACTGCAAAGAAAAGGTTCTAAAACAGCCTTTTTAGTAACAAATGGTTTTGAGGATATCTTACGCATCGGTCATCAAACACGTTCTTCACTTTTTAACCTTCGAATCAAAGATAGACCTTTGCTATACAAAAGTTGTCATGGAATTGAAGAGCGAATTGACAGAAATGGTTCTGTAATAACCCCACTAAATGTTGTTGCATTAGAAAAAGAACTCAAATACATAAAAACGTTGGGTATCAATTCTCTTGCTATTGCGTTTATGAATAGTTATAAAAATTCAAATCATGAAATCTTCGCTAAAGAGATCGCTAAAAATCTTTCATTTAAACATATTTCTGTTTCGCATGAGGTCAGCAAATTGATTGGTTTCGTTGATAGGTGTAGTACTGCTGTAATTGATGCTTATCTTTCCCCCGTTGTTAATGAATACGTATCCAAATTAAAAAAGTTCACAGGTAATATTCCACTAAGGGTAATGCAATCTAATGGTGGACTGATCAAAGCAATGGAATTAAGAGGGAATAACTCGGTCCTTTCTGGGCCTGCAGGAGGAGTCGTTGGCGCGATAGAAACATCAAGGTTATTAAAAAGAAAGAAAATCATTTGTTTTGATATGGGTGGAACTTCAACTGATGTCGCGCATTCTTCTGGGAAAATAGAATATCGCTCAAGAACTGAAATTGAAGGACTCACGATTGTGACGCCAATGGTGGATATTCACACAGTCGCCGCGGGAGGAGGCTCAGTGGTTAGAATCGACGGTACTGGCTTGAGGGTAGGTCCAAACTCAGCAGGTAGTTACCCAGGACCTGCCTGCTATGGAAGAGGTGGACCTCTAACTATTACCGATTGTAATTTACTATTAGGTTTTTTAAATCCCGATTATTTTCCAAATTGTTTCGGTGAAGACAATAAACAAAAAATTAACAAAGAGATAGTGAATAATTTATTTAAAAAAAAGGTAAAAAGTTCATATGGACGGAAATTATTAAAAATGAACATTTATCAGGTTGCTTCCGGTTTTATCAAAATAGCCAACGAAAAAATGGCAAATGCTATAAAAAAAATTTCAATCGACAAAGGCTATGATGTTCGAACTTATACCTTAAATTGTTATGGCGCAGCAGCGGGACAACATTGTTGTGATGTTGCTGATCTTTTGGGAGTTAAAGAAATTCTTATAGGCAATAATGCAAGTGTTCTTTCTGCATTTGGAATAGGTGTTGCAGGGGTTAAAAAAGTTTTGGAGGAATCTGTAGAGGAGATATTAACTATAAAAGAAATTGAAAGTTTGAAAAAAAAATTTAGTGTTTTGGAAGATAAACTTATAAATGAAATGAAATTGGAAAATCCTAATAATAAAAACCTAAATATAAAAAAACTTGTAAACATAAAATACCTTAATACCTCTGAAGTAATCTTAGTTCATTTTTCAGGGTTTAGTGAAATGAAAAAAGATTTTTTTAAAAAATTTAAAAATCAGTTTGGCTTTATTGAGTCTACAAAAGAGCTAGTAATAAATTCTCTGCTAGTTGCGGCTACAAGTGGAACTGAAACCCTGAGTGCATTACCTAAATCGGAAATTATAACCAGTTTAAATTTGCAAGATTGTGACTCCAGAAGAGTATTTGAAAATGGCATATGGAAGACAATACCCTTGATTAACAGTCTAAGTATAAGTAGCAGTTCAGAAGTTAAAGGTTCAGCATTAATCTTATGCGGACATACATCTGTGGCGCTTAAAACTGGCTGGAAATGCTCACGAAATTTGTCAGGAGATCTAATACTTAAGAGGACTGCAATTAAAAATAATCGCCTAAACAATGATACTTTTTTTAGCAATGTTATTGAAAGTACTCTTTTCGGCAACCAATTGACAGCTATCGCCGAACAGATGGGTATCGTCCTTAAAAAAACTGCAGCATCAGTAAATATAAAAGAGAGAAATGATTTTTCATGCGCTATATTTGATTCTGATGGTAATTTATTGGCAAATGCACCTCATATTCCTGTGCACCTTGGCTCTATGAGTGATTCAGTAAAATCGTTGGTTAAAAGTTGCAAGGTAAAACCAGGTGAGGTTTATTTGACAAACAACCCTTTTAATGGGGGAACTCATTTGCCAGATATCACTTGTATATCGCCTGTACTCGCTAATCGAGACAATGAGATTTTATTTTTTGTTGCTTCCCGTGGCCATCATGCCGATATCGGTGGAAAAACTCCTGGGTCCATGCCTGCAAATAGTGTCTCAATTCAAGAAGAAGGTGTTTTGATTGATAATATCTGTGTCATCAGCGAAGCTAATTTTCAAGAAATTAAAATTTTAAATTTATTTTCCAAATCACTTTTCCCTCCTAGGAACTCAACTCAAAATATTTTTGACATAAAAGCACAAATAGCAGCTAATCAAAAAGGCATTGAGGAGTTGGTGAAAACAATTCAAAATTGTGGAATAGAAAAAATCAAAGCTCTATCTAAAAAGTTACTTTACCAAGGTGAAGATTTGGTGAAAAATGCAATTAAAAACCAAAAAGGTGGTTCATTTAGTTTAGAACTTGATAACGGTATTAAAATTGCCGCATCAATCGATAAAGATATTAAAAATAACAAATTTGTTTTTGACTTTAACAACACTGATTCTCAACATCCATCAAACTTTAATGCTCCATTAGCTATAACAAAAGCTTGTGTGTTATACGTCCTACGTTGTTTGATATTTGATGAAGATATTCCATTGAACGAGGGCTGTCTCTTTCCTGTAGAAATTAAGATTCCCAAGAACAATTTACTCAATCCAAGTTACCCTGCTGCAGTTGTTGCTGGAAATGTTGAAACTTCTCAAAAAATAGTAGACTGCTTACTTGGAGCAATGAGAATGCAAGCAGGTTCTCAAGGTACGATGAACAATCTTTCCTTTGGTAATTCAAATGTTCAATACTACGAAACTATTTGTGGTGGTACAGGTGCTGGGCCAAATTTTAATGGTACAGACGCTACTCAATCTCACATGACCAATTCTAGAATTACAGACCCTGAGATTTTAGAGCATAATTATCCTGTTCGCTTGCAGGAATTTAGCATTAGAAAAAATTGTGGAGGAGAAGGGGAGTTTATTGGGGGGAATGGAGTCATTAGAACAATTCTTTTCCTTGAACCAATGACAGTATCTATTCTTTCAAACTGCAGAACCATTCCCCCTCACGGTCTTATTGGTGGTGGTCCGGGAGAAAGAGGAAAAAATATATTTATTAGTGCTGACAACATAGAAATTGAACTCGATCCATCTTGCCAACTAGATGTAGAAATAGGAGATTCTATAAAAATACATACCCCTGGTGGGGGAGGCTTTGGTTTCAGATCAGCAATATTAAAGCAATAGAAAGTTGATGTTTGATAAAATTAACTTAACACAACCCATACGATAATTAAGACATACTGCAACTAAAAGATTTTGAAAACTCACCATAGTTTGAAACAGACATAGCTTAAGTTTCTAATAATTATATATAAAAAATAATATGCTTTTCAGGGACAATATATAGAAATTAAGGAGAATTATTTTGAGCAAATTAAATAGTAAAAAATACAATTTAGAACTAACGAGTCTGAGAGTTGAGCTTGTTAAACTTCAAGAGTGGGTTAAAAAAGAGAAACTAAGAGTTGCTGTACTATTTGAGGGAAGAGATGCAGCTGGTAAAGGGGGTGCTATAAAACGAATTACAGAACCTCTTAATCCAAGAATATGTAAAGTGGTTGCTCTTGGGACACCCACCGAGCGAGAAAAAACTCAATGGTACTTTCAAAGGTATGTAGCTCATTTACCTGCCGCGGGAGAAATTGTTCTATTCGATCGAAGTTGGTATAACAGAGCAGGCGTTGAGAAAGTTATGGGTTTTTGTTCAGATGAGGAATATAAAGAGTTTCTTAATTCATGTCCAATTTTTGAACAAATGATCATCAAATCAGGCATTATATTGATTAAATATTGGTTTTCTGTCAGCAATGAAGAACAAGAACGCCGTTTTGAGGATCGAATAAATGATCCTACGAAACATTGGAAACTAAGTCCAATGGATTTGGAGTCAAGAATTAGATGGGTTGAATACTCCCGGGCGAAAGATGACATGTTTGTTTACACCGACAATAAACATTCTCCTTGGAGAGTTGTTCAAGCAGATGACAAAAAAAAGGCAAGATTGAATTGCATCCACGACCTTTTATCCTCAATAAATTATAAGCCTGTCAAATATAAAAAAGTAACTC
>NHHF01000014.1 GCA_002171155.1 Betaproteobacteria bacterium TMED156 | reverse complement strand
TTTTAAAACTAAATAAATTATAATGACTAATCAAGATAACTCTAAATTAACACTAAGAGAAAAACTGCTAACAATTAGAGCCTCACTCAACAATGATAAGAAATTAAAAATCGACAGAAAAATATCAAAAAGTCTACTTAACGTATTATCTCAGAATGAAAATCCTTTAGCATTTTATTTGCCAATAAAAGGTGAATTCAATCCAGTTCCGGTCATAACCGAATGGATATCAAAGAAAGATGATAGAAAAGCTTGCATTCCAGTAATTTTAAAAAAAAACAAACCGATGGTTTTTTTAGAATGGAAGTTAGATACAAAGTTAGAAAAAGGTATTTTCAATATTCCCATACCACCAATAAATTCAAAACGAATAAAACCAAAGATAGTAATTATTCCATGTGTGGGGTTTGATTCAAAAAATTATCGACTAGGTTATGGTGGAGGGTACTATGATCGAACTCTTTGTAAACTAGACAAAGATGTAAAAAAAATTGGGATTTCTTATTATGAGTGCAAAGTGGAGGATATAAAGCCGAATAAATACGATATCCCAATGGACATGATTATTTGTTCTTGATTTTTAATTGGTTCCCTCAAAAGTAATTTTCCATCCACCAGATGTTTTTTGAAATCTCATTTTTTTAGTGGTACTAAGTCTTAAATTTGAAGATTTATATTTTTGAGTAAAAATAACCTCATACAAATCATCTGTAATCATTGTAACTCTTGGATTGACAATTTTCACTCTTATAGTGCCTTTTTTCAACACCCTTGGTTTCCTATACTTTGACCACGATAATTTTGATTTAAACCTTTTATTTTTGAAATTATCACTGTAAAAACTTATATAAGAGTCAAATTCTTTTCTTGACCATGCTTCTGACCAACTTAACAGGAGAGCTTTGATATCTTCCTCAATATTTTCGACCAGTGAGGTAGGTACATCAGTACCTAAATCAGGGAGAGTTTTATCAGAATCAACTGTTTTTTCTTTGGAAATTATAATTTCATCTTTTCTCTTAATAGCATCAAGGCCCTCAGACTTTAGGGCTAAAACACTTGTCGGAGGGTCCCTATTCAGAGCCTTTGTGTAAGAAATTGATGCTTGTCTAGATAAAATTTCTCTAAGGTTTAAAAAAGGAGAACCCAGAGTATCGTTATTAACTATCGCTTGTTCAAGGATGTTTCGCGCTTCTTCGAGTCTTCCCATACCCGCAAGTATGACTGCCATATCATTTGCCACTAAAAGGTCATCAGGATATTGTATAGAAATGTAACTATAAGCTTCAAACGCTTTTTCAAAATCTTTATTTTCTAATGCTATGCTTGCTTCTTCTCTAACCTGACTAAGCTTTTCTAAAGGAACTTTATTAGCATAAAGAAATTTAAAATAGACCAACGATAAAACTATGAGAATGATTTTTAATTTACGAATATTCATTTTTTTATCGATTATATTTATTCTCTAGCGTGGTTTATGGTGTAAAGAGGTAATTCTACTTCCAAATCAGAAGCCCCAATTAAAACTTGACATGAAAGTCTTGAATTAGATTGCAAACCCCAAGCTCTATCTAGCAAATCCTCCTCATCTTCCTCGACTTCACCCAAACTTTTAAATCCTTTTTTTATGATCACGTGACAAGTGGTACATGCTCTCGACATTTCACATGCATGCTCAATATCAATATTATTTTTTAGTAACACTTTGCAAAGATTGTCACCAGTATTTGCTTCCAAAATTTTTTCCTGGGGACAGAGTTCAGGGTGTATTAAAATTTTAATCTTTGGCACACGAAGTCTCTTATTTGCTTTTGAAAATATCTGGATTTCCAACCGAATCAATTGTCTTACCAACAATAGCATTACTAATCGCTTTATTCATTCTTCTAGCAACAAGAGGGTCGGAAAGGAAATTTAGCTTTTCATGAGCAGCTTCAATTGCTTTCTTACTTGAAGTAGTAATTTTGACTAAACTTTTTGAATCCAAAATAATTAAATTAAGTTTGTTTAGTTCATCCTCGGTCATCAATTCAGCATCCTCAATTAGAGCCTGCTCTACAGCATAAATTGTTCTTTTGAGTTCTAAAACAGCTTCTCTAAAGACTCTATTATCTTTATCTTCAGATGCATTGTGAATTCCATCTTTGAGCATTTCAGTAATTTCATCATCAGTAAGTCCATATGACGGTTTTACTTGAATTGATGCTTTTACTCCAGATGTTTTTTCTTCTGCTGTTACAGAAAGAAGTCCATCTGCATCAACCTGGAAAGTTACTTCAACTCTAGCTGATCCTGCTACTCTAGGGGGAATTCCATTGATTTCAAACCTAGCAAGACTTCTGCAGTCTTTAACCAAATCTCTCTCACCTTGAAGAATATGAATTGACATTGAACTTTGACCATCTTTAAATGTTGTAAATTCTTGGGATCTATTGGTGGGTATAGAAGAGTTTCTGTCTATAATCTTTTCAACTAACCCCCCCATAGTTTCTATTCCTAGGCTAAGAGGAATAACGTCTAAGAGCAACCAATCGTCATCGCTTTTTCTGTTACCAGACAGCAAATCAGCTTGTAATGCAGCACCCATTGCAACAACCTCATCAGGATTCATTGTTGATAATGGTTTTTTTTTAAATAATTTAGTAACGGCCTTGAAAATATCCTTTAATCTAGTTGCTCCTCCAACCAAAATTACGTCATCAATTTCTTTGATGTTTATTTTTGAATCAAGGATAGTTTTCTTACATGCAAAAATTGCCTTTTCGACAAGATGAGATGTTATTTGGGTTAAATCATTTACAGTTATGTCAAAAGAGAATTCAATTTCGGAATTGTTTCTCCAGATAGTACTAACATTTTTGTTGATGTCTTTTATTCTCATCAAACTTTCTTTAGTTTTTCTCGCAAGCAGCAAAATAGATTTAAGTTCATCTTTAGAAAGATCAGATAAGTTAATTTTTTTATTATCTAACCAAAATTTAACAATGACATGATCAAAATCATCTCCGCCAAGACAAGAATCACCTCCAGTTGCGAGGACTTCGAAAACACCTTTACTCAATCGTAAAATAGAAACATCAAATGTACCTCCTCCAAGATCAAAGACAGCATATATTCCGGTACGGTTGGACTCAAGACCGTAAGCTAAAGAGGCTGCAGTAGGCTCATTCATAAGTCTCAAAACATTGATGCCAGCTAATCTTGCTGCGTCTTTTGTTGCTTGTCTCTGATTCTCATCAAAATAAGCTGGAACAGTTATTACAGCATCTTCAATTTCATTACCAAAAAAAACCTCAGCCTTTTTTTTAAGAGAAAACAAAAAATCACTTGAAACCTTTACAGGTGAAATTTTACCTTTACAAGTTTTTATTAAAACACCGTTTCCAGATTTTGAAGTATCCTCTTCTATTTCATAGGGAAATAAATTAATATCAATGTCATCAAGTCCTTTTCCTATAAGTCGTTTCACAGAAGAAACTAATGTTCTATCATGACTTGTATTTGATATTTTTTTTACATCATTACCAACCTGAACAGGAGAATCAGAAGAGTAACTTACTTTTGATGGCACCAAAGTACTATTATTTTCATCAGTGTAAAAAACAATTTTTTTGTTTACAACAGTTGCTATTAATGAATTAGTAGTTCCAAGATCTATGCCAACTGTAAATTTGGATTGCGGTGTAAAATCTGCAATATCAGGTTCGGAAATTTGTAGTAAAGCCATCAAATATACCTCCTTTTTACATGTTCACAGTCGTATAAAAATTTTTGAGCAAAAAGGCATATGTTTATTTCTTCCTCTATTTTCAAAAATAAACTTTTGTTTTCAACAGGATTACTTTTGAACAAAACGGAGATTTTGTTAATAGAATCTTTAAACATTAAAGACGCAGAATTTTCTAGGTTTTCAATAATAGCTTTAATAACTAATTTGTCACTCAAATCACTTGAAACATCAGCTAACTCATCTCTAAGTTCCATTTGTTGCTCAAGAACCTCAACATTAACTAATCTTGATTTTTCTATGTCAATTGGATTTCCTAAAAGCATGGACAAGTAAACTGCCCTCTTTGCTGGGTCTTTCAATATCACATATGCTTCATTTATTTTAGTTGTCCACTGAAGTGACAACCTCTTTTGAGTAGTGGATCCGTCAACATATTTATCAGGATGAACGGCTAGCAACATTTTTTTTCTTTTAAGCTCAACGGAATCAAAATCAATATCAAAAGCTAGCGGTTGATCAAATATTTCAAAATAGTTTTTAAAAGAATTTTCTTGAGAAAAATTAGTCACACTTGGAATGACTCACCACATCCACACTCGCCTTTAACATTAGGATTAACAAATTTAAAACCTTCATTCAATCCCTCCTTGACGAAATCCAACTCTGTACCGTCAATGTATGGCAAGCTCTTGGGTTCTACAAAAATGTTTATACCAAAACTGATAAAAGAGATATCACCTACAAGCGGTTTATCAACAAATTCCAACTTGTAAGCTAACCCCGAACAGCCAGCAGTTTTAACACCAACTTTAATTCCCAAACCTTTGCCACGATTTTTAATTGTTTTTTTTACGTGGTTAGCAGCATTCTCTGACAGTGAGACACTCATATATCTTAACCTGATTTTTTTTTGTAATCATCAATGGCAGCTTTTATAGCATCTTCAGCAAGAATAGAACAATGTATCTTGACAGGAGGCAGAGAGAGCTCATGAGCAATTTGAGTATTTTGTATTTTTACAGCTTCATCAATTGTTTTGCCTTTAACCCACTCTGTTATTAAAGAAGATGAGGCAATTGCTGACCCACATCCATAAGTTTTGAAACGAGCATCCTCAATAACACCCTTTTTATTTACTTTAATTTGGAGTTTCATTACATCTCCACAGGCTGGGGCGCCAACCATGCCGGTTCCAACGTCTTGGGCATCTTTATCCAAAGTCCCGACATTTCGTGGATTCTCATAATGATCAATTACCTTATCACTGTATGCCATTTAACTCTTCTCCTTAGTTTGAATTCTCATAAATTAGTGAGCAGCCCATTGTATCGTATCCAAATCAATACCATCTTTGTACATCTCCCATAGTGGTGACATTTCTCTTAACCTTGCTACCTGGTGCTTGAGCAAATTAATAGTAAAATTGATTTGTTCTTCAGTTGTATATCGACCAATTGAAAATCTTATTGAGGAATGTGCAAGTTCATCACTTCTTCCAAGAGCTCTTAGAACATATGAAGGTTCTAAACTAGCACTTGTACAAGCGGAACCAGATGAAACTGCTATATCTTTTATCGCCATAAGTAAACTCTCACCCTCAACAAAGTTAAAACTAACATTAAGATTATGAGGAACTCTATGGTTAAAATCCCCATTGAGAAAAACAGATTCAATCTCATTTAAACCATTCCAAAGTTTGTCTCTTAATTTTTTTATCTTAATATTTTCTGACTGAATCTCTTCTGAGGCAAGTTGAAAAGCTTTTCCCATTCCAACTATTTGATGAGTAGGTAAAGTACCGGACCTCATGCCTCGCTCATGACCTCCTCCATGAATCTGAGCCTGAAGTCTGACTCTTGGCTTGCGTCTAACAAATAAAGCACCTACTCCCTTGGGACCGTAGGTTTTGTGGGCGGAAAATGACATAAGATCAACTTTGAGTTCTTCTAAATTTATAGGCACTTTTCCGGTAGCCTGTGCGCTGTCAACGTGAAAAATTATTTTCTTTCCTCTACAAACCTCACCAATACTATCTATGTCTTGAATAACTCCAATTTCATTATTAACCAACATAACTGAGACTAATATAGTATCGGGCTTAATATTAGACTCTAAATTGGTCAAATCAACCAACCCATTATCCAACACATCAAGATAAGTTACATTAAATCCTTCTCTTTCAAGCTCTCTGCAAGCATCGAGAGTTGCTTTATGTTCTGTTTTGACGGTAATAATGTGGTTGCCTCTATCTTTGTAAAAGTGGGCGGCACCCTTTAAAGCTAAATTGATGGATTCAGTTGCACCAGAAGTCCAAACTAATTCTCTAGGATCACAACCAACTAAATTTGCTACATGCAACCTAGATTCTTCAATAGCTTGCTCCGCAGTCCAACCAAAACTATGACTTCTAGAAGCTGGGTTACCATAGCTGTTTGTAAGAAAGGGCATCATCGACTCAACCACACGTGAATCAACAGGTGTAGTGGCGGAATAGTCCAAGTAAATAGGTTCCATTAGATTTTTCACTTATAAAAATTCTTTCATTTAATCTTTAAAGACTAAATCATGCGATTTAGTAGTTTTTGGCACTTCTTGATTGACAGATTTTCTTCGTTGTTCCATTACTAGATCGTACAAACTAACCGAATCCAGGAAATCGACCATGTGCCTACTCAATGCAGCCCATAACTCATGAGTCATGCATTTTTGATCTCCATTGCAATTCTTCTTACCACCACATTGAGTTGCATCAAGTGGTTCATCAACAGCATAAATAATATCAGCAACTGTAATATCAGATGAGATTCTACCTAAACGATATCCCCCACCTGGTCCTCTACATGAATTAACGAGCTCATGCCTCCTCAACCTTCCAAATAATTGCTCAAGATAAGATAGAGAAATACTTTGCCTATCACTTATTCTAGCTAGCGCAACAGGGCCCTTCTCTTCTCTCAACGCAAGATCAATCATTGCTGTAACAGCGAACCTACCTTTAGTGGTCAGCCTCATAACTTTTTTCCCCTTTAATGATTAAAGTTATTTCCGAGTATTATACTAGGTTTTAGGACTGACGCAATTGAAATGAGTTTCAATTGCCTAATTTTTAAGGGGTTTTTGTTAAGCAGCAGCATTTATTGAAGCTCTTCTACAAATCGTCTCACAAAGTCCATCGCATGCATCCTCGATATAGTTCAAAGCTAAATCAAACTCTTTCGATCCACCACCATATGGATCAGGGACAGTTGCTGCTTCTGTGCTTGAGGCGTATCTCATAAGAAGATGCAATTTGTGGTTTGTACCTCTAGGAGCCATCCTTTGGAGAAACGCCAAATTATCCCAATCCATTGCTAATATTAAATCGAAGTCTATGAAATCACTACTGCTAACAATCCTGGCTTCATGCTGGGATAAATCGTAACCCCTTTTAAATGCAATTTTCTTAGCTCTATCATCTACTTTTTTCCCTTCATGAAAGGAGTGAGTTCCGGCTGAGTCAATAATGATGTTTTCTTGTAAATCGATTTTATTTACCAGTGTCCTAAATACCTCCTCAGCTGTTGGTGATCTACAGATATTTCCCATACAAACGAATAAAACACTTGTTTTTAAGTTATTTGAATCAAAGAAAAACTCATTTTTTTTATTAATAACGTACTTCATCACAACTAATTTCCTTTTTTGTCAAATGATTAAATTTATAAAGTGATACCATCAGAAGGATTGCTTTTGGTCTGAAAAATCTTGCTTTTAAACTGTGTTAATTCATCTCTTGTTTTTGCAGCCAACTCAAACTCTAAATTCCTCGCATGTTCAAGCATTTTTTTTTCGAGTCTTGCAAGTTCTTTTGAAACCGACTTTTCATTTTTCAGAAGTTTGGTTTCTTGATAAATATTAGATTTAGGTTTTGTAGAATTTTGAATATTTGTATGCGAAGTGCCATCAATAAGTTCTCTCACGCTCTTGTTAACCATTTTAGGGACAAGACCATTTTCTAAATTAAATTTTTCTTGTTTTTTTCGTCTTCTGGTAGTCTCAGTTATTGCATGGTCCATGGATTTAGTTACGTTATCAGCGTATAGGATTGCTTTGCCCTCGATATTTCTCGCTGCTCTTCCAATCGTTTGTATCAAACTTCTTTGTGACCTTAAAAATCCTTCTTTGTCAGCATCAAGTATTGCAACTAAAGAAACTTCAGGAATGTCGAGACCCTCTCTCAACAAATTTATACCAATCAAAACATCAAAAACACCCAACCTCAGATCTCTGATAATCTCAACCCTCTCAACAGTATCGATATCAGAATGTAGGTAACGAACCTTAACATCATTATCAGAGAAATATTCACACAAATCTTCGGACATTTTTTTAGTCAATGTAGTTACTAAAACACGGCTCTTTTTTTGTGACCTGCTTTTGATTTCGGAAAGCAAATCATCAACTTGTGAACTCGCGGGTCTGACTTCTATGATCGGATCCAAAACTCCTGTAGGTCGAACTACTTGTTCGATAACGGCAGAGGCAGATTTTTCAAGCTCATACGCTGCAGGCGTGGCAGATACAAAAACGGTTTGCCTCATTTTTGGCTCAAACTCATCGTAACGAAGAGGTCTGTTATCTAAGGCGGATGGAAGTCTAAATCCATATTCAACCAAAGTTTGCTTCCTTGCCCGGTCTCCCTTGTACATACCTCCGATTTGACTAACTGTTACGTGACTTTCATCAATGAAAACTAGAGCATCAACAGGTAGATAATCCATTAATGTTGGAGGTGGTTGACCCGGTTTAGTTCCAGAAAAATGCCGGCTGTAATTTTCTATCCCTTTACAAAATCCTAGTTCATATAACATTTCTAAATCAAACTTAGTCCTTTGTTCAATTCTTTGGGCTTCTAACAGTTTTCCAGTGGATAAAAGAGTTTCTTTCCTGTCTTTTAACTCTTCTTTAATAGTTTCTATCGCTTTTAAAACTTTATTTCTAGGGGTTACATAATGTGAGCTTGGATAAACAACCGATCTAGTTAATGGTTGG
>NHHF01000013.1 GCA_002171155.1 Betaproteobacteria bacterium TMED156 | reverse complement strand
TTTTTTCTTTGCTTTTCTAAATTTGACAACTTATGTCTAAGTTTCTTTACTTTGATTCGAATTAACCTTCTATCTGTTTCTAATTGTGTCTCACCAGGACCTCTAAGTCCAATTCCTCCCTTTTGTCTCTCCAAATGAGTCCATCCTCTAACTAAACGTGTGGATAAATATTCTAACTGCGCCAATTCAACCTGAACTTTACCTTCATGACTGTTAGCTCTCAAAGCAAAAATATCCAAAATTAAAGCGACTCTGTCAATTACTCTGCAATTTAATTGCATGGAAAGATTTCTCTGCTGTATTGCACTTAATTCATTTCCGAATATTATTATTTTGCTGTTGAATTCATAGCAAAGCATCTTTATTTCCTTTAGCTTTCCAGAACCAACGAAAAGTGCCGAGTTTAAACTATCTCTTTTTGCAACAACTTTAAAAGCTACCCTGGCTCCTGCTGACAACGACAAAGCCTCAAGCTCTCCGAAATTCGGTGCTTTATTGTTTTCATTTTCCAGACATACCAAACCAACTGTTGGATTTTTTTTTAAATCTCTGGAATTTAAGTTGACATTGGAAAGAATATCTATGGTGCCCAGTTAACTTTTACCCCGATAATTCAGCCGTTTCGCTGTCATCGTAAACAGAGGAAAAATTAACAGCTCGGGCCGGAACGATGGTTGAAATGGCATGTTTATAAACTAATTGTGTAATTGTACTTTTTAGAAGAATCACGTACTGATCAAATGATTCGATATGTCCTTGAAGTTTAATACCATTAACAAGATAGATAGACACCGAGACATGTTCTTTTCTCAAAATATTCAAAAAAGGGTCTTGAAGTGCCTGACCTTTAGCTTGATTCATATAAAAACTCCAAATAAACAATAAATTTAATCTTGTACTTCACTATAAACGATCAAAAGTCAGACGGGAACAAAGAGAATCATTATTTTGTCATTTTTTTTTATAAGGATTGTCTGAATTTTTCCACTCCAATTTTAATGGTGTTCCGAACAAATCGAAACTTTCTCGAAAATTATTTTCTAAAAATCTCAAATAATCAGAACTAAGATTATGAAGGTTATTCCCGTGAAGAACAATAACTGGAGGATTTTTTCCACCTTGATGAGCATATCTTAATTTAGGTCTAAAAAGACCTTTCTTTGGAGGAGGATGTTTTTGTACGCAATCTTTTAATATTTTGGTAAGTTTAGGAGTATTCAAGGATTTTGTCGCTGCTTCATAAGCTTTAACAACTGATTTCATAATAGAAATAATACCATCACCATTTTTTGCAGAAATGTAGTGACATTTGGACCAAGACAAAAAACCTAATTTTCTCTCAATCATTCTTTTAGTTTCATCTTTATCATACTTATACACCTCATCCCATTTGTTTACACCCAATACAAGCGCACAACCTGAATTGGCAATAAATGAAGCTAAGTGAGCATCTTGGTCAGATATTTCTTGTGAACAATCCAACAACAAAATCGCAACATTTGAAGCTCTGATAGCTTGCATAGCCTTTATAACTGAGAATTTTTCAATCACATCAGCTATCTTCCCACGTTTTCGTATTCCAGCAGTGTCAACTAATAAAAAATCTTTTCCGGACCACACGAATGGGACAGAAATTGAATCGCGAGTCGTTCCTGGCATGTCATATGCAATTGCTCTATCTTCACCAACTAAGCTGTTAAATAACGTTGATTTGCCAACATTTGGTCTACCTACAATGGAAATACGTAAACTTTTCGAAAACTTTTTTTCATCATTCAAAATTGAATTGATGTTATTGAAAGGTTCAACATTTTCATAATTACGAATTTTTGTTTCATCACATGCATTGCTTTCAGATTGACTTAAATACATGTCTTCTTTTTGAGTATGAGGTGGAATTATATTTTCTATCATTTTTTTAACCCCATCTCCGTGTTCAGCAGAAATGGCTATAGGCATTCCAAGACCTAGCTCAAAAAACTCGGAATAATTAACCTCTGTAGTTTTTCCCTCCAGTTTATTGACGACCAAATGAATAGGCCTCTCGGTTCTTCTTAAAATCCCTGCTATTATCTGATCCTTAGAACTTAGTCCATGTTTACCGTCAACAAGAAAAATCACCTCATCAGACTCATTAATTGCTTCTTCAGTTTGCAAAGACATTTTATTTTGAAGAGAGTCTTTTGATTTTGGCTCAAAACCTCCTGTATCAACTATAAAGTATTTGTTATTTCCTAAAACCCCTTCACCAAAATTTCTATCCCTAGTTAACCCAGGAACATTTCCAACCAAAGCATCTCTTGATCTAGTTAAACGATTAAAAAGAGTTGACTTTCCAACGTTGGAGCGACCAACAATTACAACAATAGGCAACACTGATTATTTCCTAAAATGCTGACGATCAGAGATGGTGATTCAATATTTTTCATTCTCTTCAACATGATTAAGTAAAATCAATTGGCCACTAGCCGTTTGAATTAGTAATCCGTTATTACTCACTGTTTTCATCATCCCGGACAAAGTACCATCTTTTAATCGATATCTAGAAACAATTTCACCATTTTTCAAAGCCAATCCATGTAAAAATCCCTCTTTGTCAACAGTCCAAACTATATTTTTCCAGATTATAGGAGCAGACAATTCTCTTAAAAAAAACTTTTCCGATTCCCAAATTGCTGATCTATCCTCACCCCGGCTAAAAGCAGTAATTTTACTATCAGGATCAAGGGCAACTACAGTCGATGGGGTAAACGACGCAGGCTGGACTGATCTGAATGATCTTTTCCATGTTACGTTGCCATCAAGAAAAGAAAGACAAACTATTGAGTTTTGATAAGAAGTAGTACAGACATCCTTATCGACATAAGGGCTACCCATTAAATCCACAATCCTTTCGACCTCGTTGGTACCACTGGAAAAAACGACTCTTGACTCCCAATTCACTGAACCTGTTTGAGAATCCAACATCAAAATTCTTCCTCCAGCCATATTAATTAATATTTGATTTTCGTTTTTAAAACCTTGATTTAATTCAGTTTGATTTTCAGATAATAGAGTCATTCCAGATTGACCGTGTAAAATAAGAGGAGGTGCACCTCTTTTTAAAGCCCAAACCCTTTTACCAGATTTCAAATCATAAGCTACAACTCTATTATCAGCATATAAAGTAACAACAACTGAATTTGTAATAATTGGAGCTATTCTAACTATTCCATTTAGTTTTGATTTCCAAAAAACCTGGCCTGTTGAGTCTAATAAAACTAATTCGCCAAATTCAGATATGATCGCAATGAATTCCGTTTGATTTAATTGCAAAAAACCAACAGAGCATAGAATTTTATAGTTTAAATTAATCTTCCATACATTTGATCCTTTCTCCAAATCAAAAGCTATTACAGATCCTGACCCAATGGTGGCAATTACTTTTTTACCGAAAATTTTCGGGCCAAATGAACCAACACCGGATTTTAAAACATCATTTGACCCAATCTGGTTTTCCCACTTTTTGACGAGCTCAAATTTTTTTTCAAATGCTTCAAGACTTGCAATTTTTGGTTTGTTAGAAGAGAAGAAATTGAAAACTGAACAACCCGACAAAATCATCAAAATAAATAAAACAAATGCCTTTTTAAAGAAGTAGGTCACTGTCTGGCTCCAGTCTCTTTTGAGATCTGAAGTGAGTCTATGGTAGCTATCTTTCTTCTAATCATTTTACCGGCTAATCCACCAATCCCTTCCTCATCATAACTATTTAGTGCTTTAAGCCAAGCTTTTCGAGCTGCCTCTTTTCTTCCTAGAACCATCAAAACATCTCCTCTTCTATCGCTTGCAATGCTGATCCAATTATCGGGAATTTCTTCTGGTAAAACATCAAGCGCGTCCACAGGCTTGTTCATATCTAACAGTAATCCAGCTAATCTAATCCTAGCAACCCAGGAAATACCAACATCATTATGGTTTATCAAATCTCTTAATTCCGATTCAGCTTCTTTTTTTCTGTCATCAAAAACTAGTGCTTTTGCAAGCATTAATCCTGCCAATCCTCTATGAAGATAAAGAGAATAATTCTCTGATAACTCTTTTGTTATCAATATTGCATCGCTAATTTTCTGATTACCAATCGCCTGCTCGGCAGAGGCAAGGAGCTCAGAAGCTTTTGCCAACTTCGTATCTTTGTAATATTTCCAAATGGTTGTTGAGACTGAAATTATAGTCAGCAAAATCAAAATTGAGGTGATCCATTTTCGATTTGAAGCCCAAAATGCTCTTAGAGCTGCCATTTGCTCTTGTTGTTCTAAGTCCTCTCTCATTTTTCTTTTTCCATGTTTTTTAAAGAATTTAATAAAAAATCTGCAACCGATTCTAACGGTATAGATTTTTGGTGAGCCTTGAAGTTTTCAAAATTCTTGCTTAATGGTCTTAATGTCATACAACCTAGGTCCAACTCCGAATCTCCAAGAATTGCAACAAAACTAGCCCCACTTAAGCTTGCTCTTTTCATTTGTGTTTTAATACTAGACTGAGACATATCTACTTTAATTTTTAACTCCGTGTCTCTAACCTGTTCAGCAAAGATTAATGCCTTTGCTAAAGCAGACTTTCCAATATGAGTAATATATAGATCTAAGTTTTTTTTCAAACTTATGGTGTTAAAGGATTTAATTAAGTCAATCAAACGCTCCATTCCAATAGCAAAACCAAATGCTGATAGTGATTTTCCTCCAATTACTTTTACTAAGTTATCGTAGCGGCCACCACCACAAATTGTACTTTGAGCACCGAGTATCTCATGTTTCCATTCAAAAACAGTTAAATTATAGTAATCAAGTCCTCTAACTAAACAAGTATTAAATTTAAAATTTATATTCAAATCTCTCAAATATTTAGTTAGTCTCTCATTGTGCTCAATTGATTCTTTCCCGAGAAAGTTAGTTATTTTAGGAGAGTCTTTTATCAAATCTTTCATGTCTAAATTTTTTGAATCTAATATTCGCAGTGGATTTTTATCCAACCTTCTCTTGGAATCATCGTCTAAATCTTTGCTAAACTTCAGGAAGTATTCTGTTAAAGCCTTCTTATATAAAATTCTCTCTTCTGTGGAGCCCAAACAATTTAATTCCAAGCTAGGCATATACTCATTATTAAAACCCAAAAAGCCCCATAAACGATTGATCAAAAAAAGTTGCTCTGCTTCAATTTCTGGCCCGTCATAGCCAAAAGCCTCAAGTCCAAACTGATTAAATTGACGATATCTGCCCCTCTGTGGACGCTCGTGTCTAAACATTGGTCCGTAATACCATAATTTTTTTGGCCCGTCATAGGTCAAGTTATGTTCAACAACTGCCCTTGCAACAGCAGCAGTATTCTCAGGCCTTAAAGTTAGAGAATCACCATTTAAATTATCCACGAAAGAGTACATTTCTTTTTCTACTATATCTGTTATTTCACCTATACCCCTTTTAAATAAATCAGTTGACTCAACAATTGGTGTGCGAATTTCCTCATAACCATAACGAGCAAAAATATTTTTAACTCTGTTCTCAATCTCACTCCAAATATTCGTTGAATTCGGCAACAAGTCATTCATACCCTTGATCGCAGAAAGTTTTTTTCTCACAGCTTAAACCTTACTTTTTACGCTATATCTCTTATCAACATAATCAGAGATGATATTTAGAAATTCCTCAGCAATTTTTTCTCCCTTGAGAGTTGGGCCGCGCTTGCCATCGATAAAAACTGGTGCCACCGGTTGTTCCCAATTACCAGGAAGACTAATTCCAATATCAGCGTGTTGACTCTCTCCAGGGCCATTAACTACGCAACCCATAACTGCTACATTCATAGTTTCAACTCCTGGATATTTCTTACTCCAATTTGGCATTTGCTGTCTTAGAAAATTTTGCACTTTTTCGGCCAACTCTTGGAAAAATGTTGAAGTTGTTCTACCGCAGCCAGGACATGCTATCACCATTGGTGTGAAAGCTCTTAATCCTAATACCTGAAGCATTTCTTGAGCAACTACAACCTCTTTTTTCCTGTCTCCTTTTGGCTCAGGAGTCAGTGATACTCTAATAGTATCCCCAATTCCTTTTTGTAAAAGAATCGCCATTCCAGCAGTTGATGAAATAACTCCTTTAGTACCCATTCCAGCCTCTGTCAGTCCTAAATGTAATGGAAATTCAGAGCGAGTTGATAAATTCTCATAAACTGCTATCAAATCTTGGACATGTGAAACTTTTGCAGAAATAACAATTTTACTTTTTGGCATACCCCACTCAACTGATTTGTTAGCACTGTTTATAGCTGACTGAATAAGAGCTTCTCTCATAACTTCATTTGATGATCGAGGGTTTTTCAGGTTTGCATTTACATCCATCAAATTAGCCAATAATTCAGAATCCATGCTACCCCAATTGACGCCGATCCTAATCGGTTTTTTATTTTTTATAGCAATTTCAACCATTTGTCCAAATTGAATATCTTTTTTTGAACCTCTACCCACATTGCCTGGATTAATCCTGTACTTAGATAATGCCTTGGCACAGTCCGGAACCTCTGATAAAATTTTGTGACCATTAAAGTGAAAATCGCCGACCAATGGAACATTACAATTCATACGATCAAGGTGGTTTCTTATATCAGGCACAGCTTCAGCAGCGGCCTTAGTATTAACTGTAATTCTCACAAGTTCAGAACCAGCATTAGCTAATTCTTTAATCTGCACAGCGGTTTTAATTTTATCCTCTGTATCAGTATTGGTCATTGACTGAACAACTACAGGGGAATTTCCCCCAATCAGTACGTTGGTGTCTTTCCAATTAACCCTCACTAGCTGAGTTTTTTTGCGATTTAACAACATTAGGACTGTCCTCGTATAAAGTAAGCCTTTCTTTTGTTAATATTTGTTCTATCCACTATATCACCAGCAAGTTGACCACAAGCGGCAGAAATGTCATCTCCTCTTGTCCTCCTTGATGTGACTGTAAATCCTGCATTTTGAATGAAACAAGAGTATTTTTGAATGACATCTGGGAAAGAAGGAGAATATTTACTGTTAGGAAAAGGATTAAAAGGTATTAAATTAAATTTGCACTTGATATTCTTTTTTAATATTTTCTCAATAATTTCCTCAGCATTGAAAACGTTGTCATTTACACCTCTTAACATGGTAATTTCGAAAGTTATATAGTTCTTGGGTGACTTTTGTGCATAAATAAAGCAAGCATCTAAAAGCGAGTCAACAGGATATTTTCTATTAATTGGAACTAAAACATCTCTTAACTTATCGTTGCCAGCATGAAGAGAAACGGCTAGTGAAACTGGATTATTATTGGCTAATCTCTCAATCATTGGCACAATCCCCGATGTCGATACAGTAATTTTTCTTCTTGAAATACCATAGGAATTATCATTAGTCATTAGGTCGAGGGCCTTGACTAAATTATCAAAATTTAGCAGTGGTTCGCCCATTCCCATCATTACAACATTTGAAATTTTAGTTTTTATTTCCTTTTGAACAACCCATAGTTGGCCAATAATTTCATCAACTGTTAAATTTCTAGAAAAACCTTGATGGCCTGTTGAGCAGAAAGAGCAATCCACAGCACATCCAGCTTGTGATGAAATACAAAGTGTATTTCTATTTTTTTCAGGTATCAGTACAGTTTCAATAATGTTCCCCTCACCTAAATTAAATAGCCATTTTTTTGACCCATCTTTTGAAACTAGTGATTTTTCGACTTTTGGTAATAAAATTTCAGCTTCTCTATTTAAAAAATTAACAAAGTCCCGGGATAAATTAGTCATTTTTGTAAAATTTGAAACATTTTTCTGATGAATCCAATGCAAAAGTTGTTTGGATCTAAAACTCCTTTGACCGTTTTCAATGCACCATTTATTTAACTCGTTCAAGGGTAGGCCAAGTAGATTTTTCACAATAGCGTCGTTTTTGCTCGAATGATCATAATATCCGTGGACAAATTTCTAGATTTGAAAAGAAAAAATTAATTTCCAACTTGGCATTTTCAATACTATCAGACCCATGTACAGCGTTAGACTCAATACTTTCGGCAAAATCAGCCCTTATTGTTCCAAGGTTAGCATCCTGAGGATTTGTAGCACCCATCAATTGTCTATTTTTTGAAACCGCTTCTTCTCCCTCAAGGACTTGAACAAGTATTGGGCCAGAAGTCATAAATTCGACCAATGTACTGTAAAAAGGTCTATCCTTATGTATGACGTAAAACTGCTCGGCCTGATTTTTTGATAGAAGCAGCATCTTGACGGCTATTATTCTCAAGCCAGCTTTCTCAAAACGACTTAAAATTTCCCCTACTGCATTCTTTTTAACTCCATCGGGCTTTATTATTGAAAGGGTTTGTTCTGATTCCATTAAATTTCCTTTAT
>NHHF01000012.1 GCA_002171155.1 Betaproteobacteria bacterium TMED156 | reverse complement strand
TCCACTAAAAGTTACAATAGATCCAATTTGATCTAATATTGCTGTATCAGCTGATTGACGAGCCGCTGTTTCTAATTGGACTTGATTATCTACATAAGTCTCACTTGCTAGTCCAGTTATACTAGGAATAGTAGGCTTGTCTGCTAGATCATTGTAACTACCTGAAAATAGTTCTGTTTTTAATGCGTAAGGTAATAGTTCATTATTTAATTCTACTTCAGTAACATAACCACTAAAATCAATAGTACCACCAGTAACTGCATTCGCTAATTGCGTATCTACATATGATTCTGTAGCATAAAGAGTTAGATCAATAGCTGAAATTTTACTATCTATTTGTGTTTCTGTTAGGAAGTTTGAAACATCAGGGATATTAGGAGTATCAGTTAAATCATTATAACTACCACCAAAAATATTTGGTTGATCTGTTAGATCATTATAGCTACCACTGAATAATGTAGGTAAGTTTGTAAGATTGTTATAATCACCATCAAAATTGTGCAACGCACCAATTCTATCATCTAATAATTCATTAATAGTACTAGTTGTTACAAATCCACTATTATTAGTAATGTCACTTGTAAATGATGGGATAGTTGGTTTATTAGTTAGATCAGCATAGTCACCACTAAAATGTTGCCCTGTTGGAAAGTCTGCTATTAATGCTTGGACTTCTGCTGTTGTTGCATATCCTGCTAAATCAACTGTACCACCTGTTAAAGCAGATGCAATAGCTGATTGCATATCAGGAGTTGTGACAAAGTTTGTATCGTTTGTTAATTCACTTAACTTTGTAATCTGTGTAATAGCCGGACCAGGAGCAAATACATTTCTTTCCTTATCAAAGAAAAGCATATCTCCGTCATTAAATTTCTGAATATCTTGATCAATAACTGGTACTGATGGGCTGTCCTGTACGCCAGCATTATAGCCTTTAATTGCCATTTATAATCCTTAAATTAATAGAACTGCTTTGTCTAGAACACCGTGTTGCTGAATATCATATGCTGGTTGTGCTAGATGCGATCTGTCTACACTTGCACGAATCCAAACAAAATTACCAGTAAACGATATCCCTACGGCGCCACTGTGATTTGTATATTGTAGATAAGGATAACTAGTTTGCATTTCGATCAAGAACCAATCTGATGGCTCCGGATCTTCCATTAAAGTTGCTTCAAGATATATTCTACCTGTAAAGTTGTTCATATGAAAACTTACAGTATGTAGTCCATCATTGAATCCATAATATCCATCACCTTGAGCTCTTTCGCCTTCATAACTCAGTTCGTTCTTATTAGTAAGGATAATCTGTGATCTATTATTTGACATGATAACTCTCCTAAATTATATGAGTATTTATCATTTTACATCATTAGGAGTGAATACGTGGACTATACGCATTCTGAGTATTTCATTGGTATATTTCAGCTTTAGCATGAATAGTAAAGCTTCATCGTTTGTAAATAAAAAGGGTAGATACTGTAATCTATCAGAGTTAGCAATATAAGGTTGTGATTGACGTGCTAGAGCCTGGTGAGACAACGGCATATTAGGAAAGAATCCCGCTCTATGTACTAGTCTAAAATCGTTATTTTTATGTTCACGAACTATAGATCTATACATATCTTCAATCATATCATGATATTCTGTAGGTTTGGCGGCATAACTACCAGAAAATCTTTTATTTCTCCAGTTATAATCTACTTCAAGTTTATATCTATACTTTTTATAATATAGATTTTCCCTAAAAAGTTTATCAGCACCTAATTTACCAGACAATATATCTGAATGTTGTTCATTAATTGGTTCATGTATTGAGAGTACGTGATAATTCTTTTCGTAATGTTCTACAATATTTTTATTACTTGTATAGATATTAACTGTCCAAGTTATTTGGCTGTTTTCATCTTTCTTAAAAACTCTGTTAACTCTAATTTCTGGTAAATGTTCTGGAACAATTCTAACGTGATCTCTTCTGGAGAATTTTCCAAGTGATATTTTTGTGTCGTATAAGTCGTAATAATGTTTAAAACTATGTAATCTCTTTGACATCAAGTAACTCTTGTTTCTCAAATATTTTAACTTCATCATCAACATATTTTACTATAAGTCTTTTTGCACTTCTATCTAGTAAATGTTTTGCTAACGGAAGTTTTACTTTTTCGTTAATTAATCTGGCTAAAGGTCTAGCACCCATTGTAGCATCAAACCCATTATCTTCTAAATATTTAATTAATGTTTTATCCCAAGTAAATGATATATCTCTGCCCTGTGTATATTCCTCAATGGAGTTTAAAAATTTATGAACAATGTTTGTCATATGTTTTGGTTTTAGAGAATCAAATTGTACAATACCATCTAATCTATTTCTAAATTCTGGAGCAAAGAAATTATTAATTGCATCTATAACTGCTTGATGATTGAAAACTGCATCATTAAATCCTATATTTTTCACTGCTCCTTCTCTAGCACCTAAATTACTAGTCATAATAATTATTGCATTTTTGGCACTAACAACCTTACCTGTTGAACTTGTAATTGTTCCTTCATCTAATAATGAAAGTAATACACTCATTAAATCTGGGTGTGCTTTTTCTACTTCGTCTAAAAGTAATACACAATTTGGATGATCTTCAAGTTGTCCAATTAATAATCCATCTCCAGCTTTACCATCTCCATGACCAACATACCCTGGAGGAGAACCAATAAGTTTTGAGACTGTATGACGTTCTTGATATTCTGCCATATCATAACGTATTAATTTCATATTCATTGCTTGAGCTAATCGTTTTGCTAATTCTGTTTTACCAACACCTGTTGGTCCTGTAAACAAATAACTTGCTACTGGTTTTTGTGGATCCTTTAATCCAGCAAGTGAAATAGTTACACTATCAACTACCTTATCAATTGCTGACTTTTGTCCAAAAACTGTACTCTCTAATTGTAGTCTAATACTTTGATGTTTAGCTACAGTCTGTTTTTCTAATTTTACTCCTAAATGCTCTGCAGGAATATTTGTTAACCTACTCATTTCTTCTCTAATTTCTTGACCGGTGATTATCTTTTTACGTTCTTCTTTAGGTAAAATTTTATTATATGCTAATGCTCTGTCAAGTAGATCAAACGCCTTATCAGGAAGTTGTTTATTAAACATATATTCTGCACTTAATTCAACTGCTAAATCTAATGCTTTATCTTTTATTTCTGCACCATGAAATGCTTCATATGCTAACTTACTATTGTAAAGTACTTCTTTTGCTTCTTTCTTTGTAGGTTCTTGAATTTGAATCTTTGTAAATCTACGGGCTAATGCACTTTCTTTTTCAAACATCTTACGATATTCTTCATCTGTTGTTGCTCCAATAACTCTAAGTTTACCATTTGAAAGAGCTGGTTTCAGCATATTGCCTGCGTCCATACTTCCACCAGTATTACCAGCACCAACTACCATATGTATTTCATCAATAAACAAAATAACATCTGGTGAATTTTCTAATACTTCAACTAACATTTTTAAACGTTCTTCAAAATCACCTCTATACTTTGTACCTGCTACTAACTTGGCCATGTCTAAATGCCATACAGTCATATCTTTAATTGTATCTGGTACATTATCTTCAACAATTAACTTTGCTAGTCCTTCAGCTATAGCTGTTTTACCTACGCCACTTGGACCTACTATTACTGCATTTGATTTTTTCTTACGAGCTAACGTCTGTACTAAATCACGAAGCTCTGTTCTACGTCCTACTAAATCATCATAATCACTTGAAGCTTCATTCATATTAGTACAAAATTGTTCTAGTACCATTTGTATTGACTTTTGCATATGATCACGTTGGGCGGCTTTTATTGCCTCCATTTGTTCTTTAGGAATTTCATTACCTTTTTGGTTTTCTCTGTAAAATTTACCAAGAGCAGGTTCCTGATGCATTGCATGAGAAATCCAAGAGTTTGCTTTTTCTTTAGTCAATCCCATTTGTTCTGCAAATTTTACCGTAACACTTTGTTCTTCAGCTAACACACTTAATATAAGATCAAAAAGATTGATTCCTTTTTTTCCATTGAATAAGGCCTGAGTTAATGCACGACTGAATACACGTTCAAGCATTTGAGTTTTTCTAGGATTATAATCTGGACCAGGATCTTCTTCCAGTTTCATTTCATATGTATCTTCATTTAAATATAATAATAACGATTCTTGAAGTCCTTGCCCATCAGCCTGGAGTTCAAAACACATGGTTAGAATCATTGGATCGTCTAGTACACTAGCTGTCAAGTGTTCAATAGTTACGTATTCGTGTTGAAATTTTTTAGCTAGGTTAATACTTTTTACGACAATCTTTTCAATTTCACTCATCTTTTAGCCTTTTAATAAACTTATCAACCTCTTGGTCATTTTTAAAAGTTGGAATATTAACTCTTAAAATTACGTTAAGATTTCCTCTTTTTCTTTTGTCCTTATTATAAAGTCCTTGACCTAAAATAGTAATAGGTTTTTGAACGTTTTTAATTTTAACTTGTTTTTCAGAACCATCAGGAGTAGGTACTGTAATTGTTTTTCCTAATAGTACATCTTCTAATTCTACTCTGTGTAAGAGTATAGCATTAAATCCTTCCCTTGTAAAGAGCTCATCTTCGGCTTCCTGTATATTTATAATGTACTCTTTTCCCTTACTTTTTACTTTAAATTTGTCATTTACTCTAGCACCTGCAGGTATATTTAGATCCAAAATCTCCCCTGTACTGCACTCAATCATGCCCTTATAGCCCAATACTTGCTGTTCTATAGTAAGTGTTACGTGGACTAGCTTGGTTGTAGGTTTTGTGAGTACTGGTATTTTGTTTCCCATGAGTTCTTTATATGCTTGATTTAATTCTTGAAATTCCTTAACGGATCCTCCACGATCTGGATGTTTCTGCATAGCCTGTTTTTTATATGCTGATTGTATTTCTTCCTGCGTGGAATATTTGGTTACTCCTAGGATACGCCAAGGATTATTCGTCATCTTCGTAATAGTTCTTATATGCGGCGATTATTGATTTTTGTTGTTGAACTAATTTCATAATGTCTGCCAAGTTCAATGTTAAACTCTCCCAATCATCTCCCTTTAACGCAAATAGGACTATTTCTTGACCACTGCTCTCTAATTCTTTAAATACTTCTTCTACATTTTCAGGTGTTAAAACAATCCATTCAACTTCACGTGAATTGAATTTATCTACACTAGGTAGTACTAGTTTTTCACGTTCAATTGGTTTACTATCAAATTCTAAAAGTCTTGGGATACTACTGCATGACGTTAGTAGCAGAGCCGCCATTAAGACAATTAATGTATTTCTGATCATTTTCATTACCTTCTGCACCACTTAAAATTTCAAAACAATTGAATAATTCAATGGTACCTGTGTTTATTTCTTTTTCAATATAAACTGGATCTTCTACTGCTCGTTCATCGATTTTCATTTCTCTTCCATCGGTGCCAGTTTCTAATAAATTTTCTAATTCATTAACACGAGCTCTACTTGCTTCAAAGTCTGAATTTAATGTATTTAATGTTTCATTCATTACTCTAATATCACGTTGTAAGGAATCAGTAACTGCTTTTTGAGATGTTAATGCTGTTTCAAGTTTACCTTGATTTTCTGCATATGCTCTTAATGCTTTTTGTGTATCAGTATAATACCAATAGGCAACACCTGCAAAGGCCGCGAAAGCCAATGCCATTATAAGATATACTTTAAACTTTGCAATAATTCTTCCAAAAAACATTATTTGTACCTAAACGTAATTCGACCCTTACTAAGATCGTATGGACTAATTTCTATCTCTACTAAATCGTCCATTAATATTTTTATATTATTTTTCCTAATTTTCCCACTAATAACACCGTTTACAATGGCGCCATTATCTTCTAATTTTACTTTAAAATTAGCACCCGGGAGGCAATCAATGACTTTTGCTTTAAATTTAAACGATTCTTCTTTTGCCATTAATAATCTTTTAAAAATGCAAATCTTTCAGCTATCACTTTCGCTTCTGGATTTGTTGCAATTAAATAATCATAAGAACTAGTTATAACTTTATCTTTAAAATTTTCTTCGTTCCAATCAACTGCCATATCACTTTTATAACTTAAAAACTCGAATTTGTCAATAGTATTATCAGCACGTTTAACATCAGCAAATATTTTATCTATCATTGTATATGCTTCAGAATCTCTGTTTATCTCAATATATACTGAATAATAGCCTTCTTCGTTAGGTCCTGTGCTTACATCAACATCAAGAATTTTATGTCCGGATTCAATAAACTGGCTTAAATCATCAGCTGGATCTTTATTCAGAACCTCAATAGCAATAACAATAACGTTTTCATCTTTTCCTAGTTTACTTTTGTACTGATCAATACTTACTGTATTTTTTACTAGGTCAGCTAAATCGTTATTTTGAATACCTTCGTTAATCTGCTGTTCTGATTGCATCTTCTTCTCCCATTCCGTCCTCATAAGCCTGTTCTACTTTTTCACTATCAATACTTAAATCATCAATACGAATTTTACCTGTTGTAATACTGTCCATATATTCTCTTGGAATTTCTAAAGTAACCATCCAAACTTTACGTTTTATTTTTTTAGCTTTTGGTGCGCCTGGATAATCATCATCTGGACCTTGTCTACCATCGCTATCTTCTGGTTCTATTAATTTAGCGGCAGTAACAAGTGTATCTTTACCATAGTAAACTCTACAATTATTATCAATTAATCTCATAGCACCTTCTGGGTCGGGCATAAGTTTATGTGGATACAGTAAAGTAACTGTAACCCAATAACGTTCAATATGAGGGCCATCTACTACTTCACCTTCTATCCAGTTTTTGTATACATATACATTTAAACTATCAAGAACTGCATCTACCTGCATCAGTGTTTCTAAAGCAGAACCTCTTTTGATGTTTTTATCTAATTGACTTAAAATATCTCTTTGATCCATATTATGTTTCCTTGTTATAGTTATTTATCGAAAAACAAATAACATATGTTTAATAGCCGGTCAGTTATGTTAAATAATTGTGCGAGTAGCTCGAAAGGGTTATTTAAACTTGCATTAAGGGAGTTAAGATGGCTAAAAGAGCTCGTAAAACAAAGAACCAACAGCATCGTGATTATGGTCAGGATGTGATACAGATAAATTCATATAGACAGCGAGAGCGTCATGTCAAGATCATACCTAGAAATATACGCCAAGAGGACTATGTCGACCTTCTAGAAACCGATTCCAAGCACATTATATTTGCAATGGGTCCAGCAGGAACTGGTAAAACCCTACTAGCCGTTTTAGCGGCAATACGTGCATTAAGAGAAGGCGATTGCGAAAAAATAGTTGTAACACGACCAGCTGTTAGTGTTGACGAACAACACGGATTTTTACCAGGAACATTGGTAGAAAAAATGGCACCATGGACAAGACCTATATTCGATATTTTTGAAGAATATTGGAATCCAAAACAAATTGAACATATGCTTGAAGAAGGTATAATAGAAATTGCCCCACTTGCATATATGCGTGGACGAACTTTTAAAAATAGTTGGATTCTAGCTGATGAAATGCAAAATGCAACACCATCACAGATGAAAATGCTTTTAACAAGAATCGGAGACCATTCAAGAATTGTAGTAACTGGTGACCTTGCTCAGCATGACAGGGGTTTCGAAAACAATGGACTTAAAGACTTTGTAAAATTACTAGAACAACGTAAAAATAAAATGATAGGCGTTGTATCGTTTGCACAGGAAGATGTTGAAAGACATCCGGCAGTGGAGGCAGTATTAGAAATTTATGGAGACGAACAGATTTAATTACTGACTGTTGAGAATAATCTCAACAATTTCAACCCAGTCGACTGCTCGCAGAATCTGTTTATTATTATAATTTTTATTATGGCCATGTTCAATAAGGATACTTTTTAAACCAAAAGCAAGACCGATTTCAGCATTTTCTGCTTTATCTTCCAGCCAATAGTATCCAGTATTTTCATATTTTCTGAGAGCGTCATGCTTGTCTCCGGAGGTAGGCAAACAAATCAGTTCACTGAAGTGTCCCTTGCCGAAAACTTTATCTAAATTCCATCTACGCAATTCTTTAGAATATGGATTATCAC
>NHHF01000011.1 GCA_002171155.1 Betaproteobacteria bacterium TMED156 | reverse complement strand
TTCGGTTGGTTTAAAATTGACATGTATGTTTTTGCAATTGCCTCTGAGGAAAAAACATCAGGTTCATCGAGTGTCTTGCCTTTTCTTACTACTCCATCAATTACGAAGTGGGCTATATGAATACCATGAGGGCTTAGTTCTCTGTATAGACTTTGAGCTAAACCCCTTAAAGCAAACTTCCCCATCGCAAAGACTGAAGAGTTAGCAAAACCTTTAATGCTTGCAGTTGCCCCTGTAAAAAAAATAGCACCTTCGCCTAAAGGCAACATTCTTTTTACTGCCTCCTGTGAAGCTACAAATGCACCTAGAATTGAAACGTCTAAGGCTGCTTTTGCTTCAGATTTATTAATTTCCGTGATACTTCCACTAACTCTGTTGCTTGGGTTATAAAGAACTACTTTTGGAACACCTAATTTTGAGTCAAATTGTTGAAATAAATTTTTAATACTGTTAACAGATGAGCAATCTACTTCCAATAAAAGAGCAGAAATTTCAGTTGCCATCTTATGCATCTTTTTTATATTTCTTGATGCTAGACAAACTTTATAACCATTTATAGACAATTCTTTAGCAAAAGCTCCACTGATACCCTCACCTGCTCCAATTATCAATGCTGTTTTTTTCATTTTGAACTAAAAAAATTATGTAAAATCATACTCGTTATGTAGGACTATTTATGACATTAATGGCGGAGAGAGGGAGATTCGAACTCCCGGAGGAGTTGCCCCCTCGCTGGTTTTCAAGACCAGTGCATTAGACCACTCTGCCACCTCTCCAGAATAAATATTTTATCAGATACACATTTTAAAAATTCTGAAAAATTTAAATTTTTATTAAAAGTTGATATTTTAATGTTTCTTTAAGCTTTAAAAGTTGTACACTAATTGTTATTGTACTAATAACTATTTAATAAACTAGCGTGCATATAGAATCATGACAAAAAAATATCACACTGTGATCGTCGGTGGGGGTTGCCTTGGTACTGCAAGTGCAATTTCAATATCAAGACATATAAAAAAAAATGGTGGAGACCCTAGTTCTGTTTGTCTCATAGAGAAAATGGTACTTGGAGGTGGTTTAACAGCTCGCCACTCTGGCATTGTAAGGGCAGCTAATGCAGATCCAAATGCAGCAGAAATTGCTAGAATTGCTTCTGACATGTGGTTAAACATTAGAAACATTTGGGATACTGATTTAGAAGCTGATAGATTTGGTGCAGTATGGATTGCAAAAAAAGATTCAGCTGGTGGTAACAAAAAATGGGATTCGTTAGAAAAACAACTCAAATCATCAAATATTAGATTCAACAGAATTTCATATGATAATGCCAGAGAAATTCTTCCGAGTTTCATTAACGTCGAAAAGAATGAAGCCTTTTATCATGAACCTGATGCATTACAGTATGATCCAGCTGAAGTAAGAAGGGCATTATACGAAGGAGTTCGAAGATCACAAATCACTCTGGAAGAAAAAACTGAAGTTACTGGGTTTCGTAGAAATTCTGTTGGAAAAATAACTGAAGTTATAACCTCAAATGGTGTGTTCAAGTGTGATCATGTTGTAAATGCAGCTGGCGCATGGAGCCCAGCAATATTTGCAAAATTGGGCATATCAATCCCAGTTAGTGTTGAACCAGTTTATGTCGTTAATTGGCTCACAAGTTTAGCTGAAAAAAAAGTAGCAATGCCTATAGTAGCTGATTATGTAAATAGGGCTTATTTTAGAAGCTGGAGAGATGGTGAAATACATATGCATCAACCTAGAAAAAGGGCTCTGCAGGAAACAAGCACTGCCTTCGCTGAGAATCCTCTTGCAGTATTAGGAGCAGATTTTATTAATGACCCTGCAAATCAAGCAATCGGGTATTCTCAAACTAGAGTTTATGAAGATATTTCAAAACAAAGGTTTAGCAATACTCAACAAACAATCTTCTCATCAGGCTATCGATCTTTTTTTGATATTACACCGGATCTTAGATTCATATTGGGACCTGATTCGAAAGTTCCTAACCTTATTCATTGCCTTGGCTCTGGACAAGCCTTCAAATATGCACCAGCTTTTGGTGAAATGATGTCTGAATTTATCTTTAATGGAGGTTCTCTGAGTAAGTTGGGTAAACACTTCTCAATTGGTAGGTTTGATTCTAATTTCATGGAGGAATTTTGGAAAAAAGTTAGTGGAAGCGAGTACAGTCTTGAAACAGAGGGTTCCTCTTTATAATTTTCACTAGACTTAACAATAAAATTCTTGCAATATTAATTTATTAACAATATTTCTTATATTTATGAAATTCCTATACATTAGTTCACTATCAGTATTAATCGCATCCGTTTTGGGATGTTCTACATTACCTTTTCCAAAGATTGATCCTTATGTTATTTCACCCATAGAAACAGGCCCCAATCAATTTATGGTTGTAGCTCGAGCCTCTGACTATATCGGAGGTGAACCTCTAATTAGACAACTTGCAATTAATAAAGCAAAAAAACATTGTGAAAAAGATGGTAATTTCCATCAGGTGACTGATATTAAAAACGGAAGATGGGCAAATGGAGCTTCTATAGACATATTTTTTAAATGTTTAAATTCTGACGAAAGAGATTATATTTATTCCAAATCTTTATCTGGATTGAACTATCTTCAAAATGACAAAATAAGTGTCTATAAGCCTGAGTTTATTAAGGGAATAGATGGAGAATGGTTTAAATATGCCGAAACTGCTAGTGAAGATTATTATATTTTGACGAACTTCTACGAAACAGCTTCCAGCACGAGAGAAGTCTGGGTACTTTACGATTTTAAACCGTCCAGTATTTACGGTCCTGGTTCAATTAAAGTTTTGTATGAACATATTTGCTCAAACGAACTAATTCAAGGAAGAATCAGAGCGATTAAAACAGTTGCTTATGATGGGCCAATGGGCAATGGAAAAGTTACAAATGCAACTCACGTAAAAAGGAAATGGGATAAAATACAACCTTTCACAATGAGCGATGAGAGACAACAATTGATTTGCGATTGATTCACCCATTTATCAATATGTTAGTATTTTTGACAAATAAAAATTTTTATCTTCTCTCACCCAACATAGCATTGTGCCTCACTACAGCATCAGACCCTAAAAGTTTATAAATTTGAACAAGAAATAAACCTTGTTTTCTAATTTTGTCTCTAGAATCTTGTATTTCTTGCGAGTGAAATCTTACACATAAAGAAATAAAACCAAAAAAAATTATTGCAATAATTAATAAATAAACTCTACGATTCATTTTTTATCACTTTTATTTTCTTTTAAACCTTTTGATCCACTTTTAATTACCTTTTTTTCAGATTTAATACTTGCTTTTTCAATCTGTCGAGATTTTAATATAACATTAACAACTTTATTTAGCTTTTCAGTTTCTTTTTTAATTTCTGATTCTCTGTCAAGATTGTTTTTTTGAATTCCAGCTAATTCATTAGAATCCATGATTTGTTCTTTATTAGGAATACTTTCAGTCACAATTAATACCTTCTCCATGTTGGAAAAAATTTGCCATTAATATATCTTAACAACCAGAATCCCATAGAAATTGTTTTTGCATCAGTTATTTTGTTATTTTCAATAAAATTAAAAAATTTATCACAAGAAAGTGTTAATAAATCAATACATTCACCATCGTCGGTTTTTTGCAGATTTATTTTTGTCATACTCCTAGCCATGTATAAAAATATTACCTCTGTTGAATAAGAAGTTACTGGATGGAACTCCCCCAGAAAAGCCCACTCATCTGCTTTATATCCAGTTTCTTCGAGAAGTTCTCTTTTTGCTGCAGCAATAGGAACTTCTCCATAATCAATTTTACCAGCTGGAAATTCTAAAAAGCTTCTATTTATCGGATACCTCCATTGTCTTTCGAATAATAATGTATTTTCATTGATAAATGGCAAAATTGCGACAGCTCCGGGATGAACAGCATATTCTCTAACTGATTTACAGCCATCCGATGTAATCACTTTATCACTGTGAATTTTTAAAAAACTACCTTCATGTAATGACTCCCCAGTTAACCTTTTTTCCTCCAAGTGAGTTGCATTTTCATCTAAAAGTTGCTTGGGTCTTAAATCTTGAATCATTGTTTTTTGTTTTTTGTTTTTTGTTTTTTGTTTTTTGTTTTTAAAAGACTAAAGAGTTTGTAACAGCATTGGAACAAATGTTCATAATTGGACCAGGAAATAAACCCAAAATAATAATTGATAAACCATTAATGCTAATTAAAAATTTTGGAAAAAATGCAATTTCTTTATCGTCATAGAAAATTGATTTATTTTTTTCGTCATTGTCAAATAAAATAATCTTAACAATTCTCAGATAATAAAACGCTCCAACTACTGACGATAATGCCGCCAGGACAACAATTAGAAGATAATCTGATGAAATTAATGATTCAAGAACCACAAATTTTGCATAAAACCCTACGGCTGGAGGAACGCCAGCCATGGAGAACATGAAAGCCACCATACACCATGCAGCAACAGGATTTTTTTGTAATAGGCCTTTTAAATCGTTTATATTGTCTTTATCTTTTTCATCTTTGTTAATAATTAACAACACACCAAATGCACCCGTAACAGAAAAAGTGTAGGTTATGACATAAAATAGCATAGACGAATACGCATCCAGGGCACCTTCATAATTTTGTTTTAAAAAACCAGAACCAAAAGCTAATAATATGAATCCAACGTGGCCAATAGTTGAATATCCTAATAACCTTTTAATATTGCTTTGAGCAATAGCCACAAAATTTCCTAAAATGATAGATAAAAGTCCCATAATCAACAACATTTTTTCCCAGTGTTGAGACAACTCAGGAAGACCCTCTGCGAGTAGTCTTAACAAAAGTGCTATCGCTGCAATCTTAGGAGCTGCTCCTAGAAGAAGTGCAGTTGAGAATGAAGAACCCTCATATACATCAGGAACCCACATGTGAAATGGAACTGCTCCAAACTTAAAACCAATGCCAGAAATTAGAAAAACCAAACCGAAAACTAAAACCATGTTATTTATATTTTCAGAGACTATATAATCAGAAATAAAAAGCAAATCTAACGAGCCAGTAATTCCATATATCATTGACATCCCATAGAGCATGAAACCTGATGCTAGAGCAGCTAGTACAAAATACTTCATTGCCGCCTCAGAGGAAACATTACTGTTTCTCCTGAGAGCAACGACCGAAATTAGAGCAAGGGAAAGCAATTCGATTCCTAGATAAATAGTCAGCAAATTGTTGGCTGAAATAATAATAAATTGTCCGAGTAAAGAGAAAAGACTTAGTAAATTAAATTCAGCACTATTAATACCTATAATATTTGTATATTTTGATGAGTAAATTAACAACATAACTATCAAAAAAACTGAAATAGATTTTAAGAAGTAAGAAAGCGAGTCATGAATATACATTCCATTCATTGCTAATTGTTGAACAACTTCAGAAAAATAAAATAGTTGGTAAACTCCAAGAGGAAGAAGTAAAAAAATTAAAAGAAAATTTAATTTTTGTAAATGTAAAGATTTAACAAAAAGGGTAGAAATTAAATAAATTACCATTAAGAAAAACAGGTATAGTTCTGGAAATAGCAAATGTGTTTTTAAGGTTACAAAACTAGTCATTTTGATGTTCCAGAAAGAAATGTATTCTTTGAAGATACTTCAATCGAACTGGATAAAATTGAGTGTTTAGAAACACTTTTGCCATACTCTAACTGATCTATAAGCCTATCGATTGAGACACTCATTTTATCAGTTAATATTCCTGGTTTTATACCAATAATTAAAACAAATAATGATAACAAAAGCATTAAAAAAAATTCTCTCGGGCTAAGATCCATTAATTTTTCAACTTTTTCGTTTTTGACTTCACCAAAAATTACTCTTTTTACCAACCATAGTGAATAAGAAGCTCCCAAAATAAGGGTAAGAGCAGCTAGCAATCCTATCCAAAAGTTTTTTTCCAAAGCTGCCAAAATGACAAAAAACTCACCCACAAAACCACTTGTTCCTGGAAGGCCAGCATTTGCCATAGCAAAAAAAACAAAAAAGGAAGCAAAAATGGGCATTTTATTTGCAACTCCACTGTAATCAGAAATTTCTCTTGAGTGCATTCTGTCGTATAGAACACCAATGCAAAAAAACATGGCACCGGAAATAAAACCATGTGAAATCATCTGAACTATTCCACCATAAAAGCCTAAGTTCGAAAAAAAGAAAAATCCTAAGGTAACAAAACCCATGTGTGCAACTGAAGAATAAGCAACTAATTTTTTCATATCTTTTTGCACTAAAGCCACAAGGCCAATGTAAACAATAGCTATTAACGAGAGAGTGAGAATTATTGGAGATAAATATTGAGATGCATCTGGAGAAATGGGCAAAGAAAAACGCAAAAATCCATAACCGCCCAACTTAAGCATTATTGCTGCCAAAACTATAGAGCCACCTGTGGGAGCCTCTACATGCGCATCAGGTAACCATGTATGAACAGGCCACATAGGAATTTTAACGGCAAAAGCTAGAAAAAAAGCACTAAAAATATAAATTTGAACAGTTAAACTTAATGGGAGAACATGCCAATCTATAATAGAGAAAGATCCCGAGTCGATGTATAAATAAATAATTGCTAGCAAAGCTAAAATTGAGCCAAGAAATGTATAAAGAAAAAACTTAAAGGCTGCGTAAACTCTGCGCGGTCCGCCCCATATTCCAATAATAAAGTACATAGGAATAAGCGTTGCCTCAAAAAACAGATAAAAAAGTAATCCATCAAGGGCTGAAAAAACACCAATCATTAAACCAGACAAAATTAGGAAACTTCCCATGTAAAGCGAAATATTTTTTTTAATGTTGTCCCATGAAGCGACAATAACAAGTAATGTCATGAAAGAAGCAAGAGGAAGGAACCAAAGAGAAATTCCGTCGATTCCTAAAAAATATTCTATATTAAAACGTTCAATCCATTTAATTTTCTCGACTAATTGAAAAGCATCAATTTTAGGATCAAATATAAAAATTGGTACAATTGTTAATATTAAACTGATAACTGAAAACAACAATGATAGAAATTTTACATTTTGAGAAGAAAAATTAAAGGTTTTTCCTCCAATATAAACAACAAAAATTCCAGATAATATTGGCATCCAGATTGCAATTGACAACCATGGAATTGTTGAATTTATCAAGTTTAGTGACATGATATATATGATTAAATATGAAAATTTAAATTAATTAGACTCAGGTATAAACCACCAAAGCATTAACGCAATTGCTAAGAACATCACAATTGCATAATGATAGAGATATCCAGTTTGAGCAATTCGCATTAACAAACCCGCCCTACTAACTAATTTTGCTGTTCCATTTACTAACAAGTCATCTATTAATGCTCTATCTGAGAATTTAAAAAGTTTTTCTCCTATCAATCGACTTCCGGAAGCGAAAAACCAGAAGTTAAATCTATCAAGATAATATTTTTCTTTTAGTAAAATATTTAACCGAGGAAAGTTTTTAGAAAGATAAGCTGCAGATTTTGGAAAAATTATCACAATTAAATATGCACATATAACCCCTGAAAGAAGCAACCAAAATGTTGGTGTAGAAAACCCATGTAAAGCAAATTCAAAAAAGCTAGAGGAAACAAAATCCATGTTAATTAAAAAATCATGGTTTGGAGATATATATATTGCATCATCTAGCCAGCTAGAAAAAACTAATGGCTCAAAAATAACACCTCCTAGAAATATAGAAGGTATAGCCAACAAAATCAGTGGTAATACAACTACAAAATTTGATTCATGTGGAGCATTTTTATCCAAAGAAAATCTTGGTGTTCCATGAAAAACCAGTAAAAACATTCTAAAACTATAAAAAGCAGTTATAAATACTCCTATTTCAAGAACAAGATGGACAAAGCCAGCAAAACCACTATTTGAAACCCCAACAGCAAGAATTATTAAGTCTTTGGAATAAAACCCAGATAGAAAAGGAAAACCAATTAACGAAAGTGTACCAATGAGACTAACAACCCAAGTGATTGGCATAAATTTATATAAACCACCCATTTTTCTTATGTCCTGTTCGTGATGCATACCAATAATTACAGATCCAGCTGCAAGAAACAGTAAAGCTTTAAAAAAAGCATGAGTTATTAAGTGAAACATTGCCAGAGAATAGGCAGAAGCTCCTAGAGCAACTGTCATGTAACCTAATTGGGAAAGAGTTGAATAAGCAACAACTTTTTTTATATCATTTTGCACCATACCTAAAATACCCATAAATAGTGCAGTTATAGACCCAATAATCATTATAAAAATTAAAGCATGTTCGGAAAGTTCAAAAATTGGCGACATTCTTGAGACCATGAATATACCTGCAGTAACCATAGTAGCAGCATGAATTAGCGCAGAAATTGGTGTAGGTCCCTCCATGGAGTCAGGAAGCCAGACATGAAGAGGAAATTGCGCAGATTTCCCCATGGCACCAATAAAAAGACAAATACAAATAATTGTTAAAAGTGAAACACTCCACCAATCAAAAAGTGAATATTCACGGTCAACTAATATTGAAACAGAATCGAAAATTTCCATGTAATTTAAAGAACCAGTAAAGTAAACGACTAGACCTATACCCATTAAAAAGCCCACATCACCAACTCTGTTTACTAAAAAAGCTTTTAAACTAGCATGAATTGCAGTTTCTTTTTTAAACCAAAACCCAATCAGTAAATACGATACTAAACCGACTGCTTCCCACCCAAAAAATAACTGTAAAAGGTTATTACTCATAACCAACATCAACATTGCAAATGTGAACAACGATATGTAAGAAAAAAATCTTCTGTAACCTGGGTCACCCTTCATATAACCTATGGTGTAAATGTGAACCATTAATGAAACTGAAGTGACTACTAGCATCATAAGGGCCGTAAGCGAGTCGACTAAAAAGCCAATTTCAAATTTCAATTCTCCAATTTGAGCCCAAGTAAAAAGGCTAAACTCATAAAAATTTTTTCCTAGGACATCTCCAAGAACATATAAGGATAGACAAGTTGACATCAACACAAATAGTATAGCTAACCTATGAGCATAAGTTGTAGTCAACTTTTTTCCAAAAAAACCAGTGATAGCTGCACCTAACAGTGGTAAAAGAGGAATAAAAATAAGAATAGATTTCAATTGCTATCCTTTAAGTTGCTGAAGTTGATCAACTTGTACTGTTTTTAAATTTCTAAATAAACCCACGAGGATTGCAAGTCCTATTGCAGCCTCAGCAGCAGCAACAGTTAAAATAAAAAATACAAATATTTGACCAGAAAGATCACCTAAATAATAGGAGAATGCAACAAAATTGATATTTACCGCCAATAGCATAAGTTCAATTGACATCAACAATACAATTATGTTTTTCCTATTCATAAATACACCCACTATGCTAATGGAAAATAGTATTGCCGCAAGAGTCAAAAAATGTGCAAGAGTCAAACAAATTCCTTTAAAGAATGCAAAATCTATTTTTTTTCTGAATCAAAATCATTATCAGGAATAACATCAATAAGACTAACTCTCTCTTTGGGATTTACTTTAACTTGAGAAGAAGGGTTTTGACCCTTCGCATCTTTTTTTCTTCCTCTAATAGTCAAAGCTATTGCTGCGACCATTGCTAAAAGTAATAGTACAGCTGCTATCTGAAAAGGGTAAAAATACTTTGTGTATAAAAGTAGTCCCAATTGATAAGTATTACTCGAAGAAACTTGATAAGTAACCCTGGGTTCAACATCTTGGAAATTATAAATAATGATAGCACCCATTTCAAAAACTACTAACAACCCAACTGGTCCAGCTACTGATAAGTTTGACCAAAACCCTTTTCTTAATTTATCAAGATTTTTAGTTGAAGCCATCATAACTACAAAAAGAAACAAAACCATAACAGCACCCACATAAACAAGAACAAGAGTAATTGCCAAAAATTCTGCCTGTAGCATTATCCAAATTGCAGACGCCGAGAAGAAGGTTAAAACAAGATACATTGCAGAGTGAACAGGGTTTTTTGACGTTATGACTTTTATGGACGCATAAATCAGGATTGTCGAGAAGACATAGAACAAAACTGTTAAAGAATTTGAATTATCTGTAA
>NHHF01000010.1 GCA_002171155.1 Betaproteobacteria bacterium TMED156 | reverse complement strand
TAGATCTCCTACTTCCACATTAAATTTTTTTTTCGGTAAATCCAAATTTTTTGGGTAACTGTCTCCATCAAATCCGAATTCTATTGATCCTTCTTCGGGCTTCTCTTTCTTTATTGGGATTTTAAGGTAAAGCACTCCACTCAACCATCCGGTTTCATGAATATGGGAGGTAAGGTGTCCCGATTGTTTCATCTTTACATACCATGAACTTTGAAATTCTGGTTTTTCTGGAAACGAATTTATGAAATCACAACTGTTTTGTTTAAATTTTGAAATGTAATTATCAATTTCCACTAAAATTAAACCAGCTAATAAGCGAAAAGATTTTTCATCTCTTTTAAATAGATTACCAGCTGATTGAATTCCATTTATTAATCTACCTTGCTTTCTTTCTGCAATTTCAGTCTTATTTAAGTCATCAATAAGCTCATCTCTGTGTGTACTCTTTTCCCCGCTTAATGAATCTAAGGATATGTTGTTAATAAAATCAAAAGGGTTAGGACAAAAATTATATTCATCTTCGATTTTATTGTTTAAAGAGTAGTGTGTTGAGATACTTGCAATCAGTGGGGAATGATGTTCATATTTCCTAATTTGATCAAACATACTTGAAAAAAGTTTGAAATTGCTGCTTTTGTATGCACAATAACAAATCCTTTGTTGCCAATCAAAAACTTTACTTTTATTGAAATAGTTTAATGCTTTATCAAGTTGGTTTGCATCTTGGTAAAGTATACCGAGGTTATAGTTAGCCATTGAGAAATTTTCATCTATTTCAAGAGCTTTTTGAAAAAAATCTTTTGCCACATCAGATTTTCCTTGGTCACGCAAAACTTCGCCTAAATTATTGTAAGCTTCAACGAAATTAGAGTCTATTAAAATAGTTTCTTCGTATAACTTGCGTGCTTCATCGAGAATTCCTTGATCTCTCATGATTGTTGCAAGATTGAATTTAAATTTTGGATCAATTTTCAGTTTAATTGCTTCGCGAGTCTTTTCTTCAGCTTCTTTAAGATTCCCAGCAGATTTGTTGACTGCTCCCAAGCTTGCCAAGATTTCAGCATTTTTTGGTGAAATTGTGTTGGCCTTGGATAAGTAATCTATTGATTCTTTAAAACTCTTCGCCCCCCATAACAAAAGACCAAGATTGTAGTATGCAAACGAAAAATCGGGTTTTAATTCAATTGCTTTTTTATAACTGTTAATAGCAGCCTCATTTTTTCCTGAATTTGCTAAGCACACGGCGAAGTTGTAATGAATTTCAGGAATATCGTTTTTTAATTTAAGAGATTTTTCAAAATACATTACGGCTTCATCATATTTTTTTTGTTGCTGTAAGGCCATAGCAAGATTGCTACATGTTTCGGGTATTCCCGGTTCTAAGTCATATGCTTTACGAAAAAAAACAATGGATTCAACAATTTGCCCTAGGTTTGCATAGCAGGAGCCTAACAAATTGTGAATAAAAAAAGCATTTGGATATTTGTCAAGCAAAATTTTTCCAACCTTTATAGCTTCATCAAAATTCCTGTTATTAAAAGCATTCAACAAAGGTTGAATTTCATTATTGGTTGGTTGGGATTGATTGTTATTTTGTTGATTCATGAAAAGTTAAGTTATATATATGAAATAATTATTGTAATAAGGATAAAGTTATACATTATATCTGTCGATTAACTATTATGATTTTTAAAATATTTACAAATTTTTGTCTTATTAAATCTGTTAAAGTCGTGCTTTTTCTGTTTCCTGTTGTTATTTATGCTGAAATGACAGCGCGTTGGGAAATTATACAGGTTGAGGAGAAGTCAATTTATTTCATCGACCGTGAATCAATAACAATGTCTGAAGATGTTGGAAGAATTTGGCAGCTTCAAAACTATAGAGATGTTATGCGCCTTCCACCTCAATCTATATCCACGCAAATGGATTATCATTGCTTAAAATCTAAAACCAGGATTTTTGTTCAGTATCACCATACTGGAGTTATGTCTAAAGGAAGACTTTCAGTTGCAAATATTGAAGGCAAGGATGATTGGACTTCAATAAAGAAAAATTCAAAAGAATCCAGAATATTCAGAATAATTTGTGAAAAAGATCCAATTTTTGAAGAGTTAAAAAAGGCGATAAATAAGGATTCTAACAACAATGAAATTAAAAAAGGTGATTCCAAAAGTCCTTCAGAGGAGGAATTAGCGTCTGATAATCAAAATAAAAAAACAACTGAAAAAAAGATCAAAAGTATTAGTAAGGAAAAGTAGCACTAACTATTTAAATAATTTACAACCCTTCAGTTTTAATTAATATAAGTTCATCAACAATTAAAGAATTTTCTTTAATTTTACTAGGGATGTTTGCAGTGATTGAGTAAATTTCTCCTGGTACGTTTTTTGACAAGACGAAAGTATATTTTTTTTTACTAAATTTTTTGTATTTTGACCTACCAGCAGTATTCCTAAGGGGATCAGTTGCATATGGTTTTATTGAAAACGATAAGGCGTCAATTTTTTTACTGTTGTATTTGATTTTTATTTTTTTGACTATTGGTCCCTCAGCAAGTGCAGTTCTAATTCGTTTCCTAAAATAATTAGGTTGACCACCAGTTAATTTTTTCATTTCTAAAATATCTCTTTCCAGAAAATAAAGAATTATTGGATTACTCTCAGGGCTTTTAATGGGGTTTAAATAGCTGGTTGTCTTACCAGATTCTAATTCAGCTTTTACCGAAGACATATTCTTATCAAAAGTTAAAAAAACATTAATAAAATCTTTATTTTTTTTTGCTAATGACCCCGATGTTCTTATAAGATATGTAAACTTTTTAGAAGATTTTATTTTCTTAAGGTGATTATTTAGAAACAGAAGTGTTTCAGCTTTTGTTATTTCCTCCTTGGGAAATTGACCTGTATCAAACTTCTTTTGAACCATTTGAGAAAGCAATAAATCTTTGAACGAAAAAACATTCTCATGACAATAAGAATTAGATGTTGAAATAAACATCAAAACGTAAGAAAACTTTAAAATAAAATGTAATACTTGATAGTGTTTAAAGTTGGAAAAAATTGATATATTCATTTTTTTTTTTATGTTTATGAACTAAGGGTAACAGAATGAATGAAAATATTTTAGCTGATTGGTTAAAAAAAGCAGAGAAATTTGAAGAAGCATTAAAATTAGCTGTAATTGGCCAAGAAAGAGCTATTCATTTAATAACCATTGCAATTTTTTCAAGAGGTCATGTTTTGTTAAAAGGTGATGTTGGTGTTGGAAAAACTACTCTTCTTAGATCAGTTGCTAGGGCAATTGGCGGAGCCTATGAGCGAGTTGAGGGTAGTGTAGATTTAATGCCTACTGATATGATTTATTACACCTACATTGGTGAGGACGGTAAACCAAAAGTTGATCCGGGGCCAGTTTTGCGGCACGGAGATTCATTATCAACTTTTTTCTTCAATGAAATTAATAGGGCAAGACCTCAGGTTCATTCTTTACTCCTGAGAGTTATGGCGGAAAGAAGTGTAAATGCATTTAATAAAGAATTTGAATTTCCTCATTTACAGGTTTTCGCAGATAGAAATCGTATAGAAAGAGAAGAAACATTTGAAATTTCATCTGCAGCTAAAGATAGATTTTTAATGGAGATTTCAATTGAAACTCCAAATATAACCAATGTTCAAAAATCTTTAATTTTTGATTCTAAGTTTCACAATGTTGATGATTTGATTAATACAATTCCCAAATCGGTTTTGCCATACAAAGACTTAAATAAAATTGGTAGTTTAATACAAAAGTCTGTTGAAGCATCTGACGAAATGAAGAATTATGCAGTTCGTGTCTGGAAAGCACTTAGAGATCCTTCATCTTTACAAATTAAAATTGAAGGTGTGGACTCAAATCGTTTGGTCGAGGCTGGAGCAAGCCCCAGAGGAATGTCAATGTTAATTAGAGCTGCAAAGGTAAATGCTTGGTTAGCTGGTCGATTGAAATTGATTCCGGAAGATTTACACGGTGGATTGAACGAAACGATGGGCCATAGAATATTTCTTTATCCGAATTATGAATTAATGCGAGATGAAATAGTTGAAGAATTACTAGCTGCTTGTAAAAATAAAGTTCCTGCACCCTAGGACTAATTAAGATGAATTTCACTAACGAATTTTTTTACAAAAAAAGAAAGTTAGCTGGCAGTTCCAGACCTGGTGGACACGCAAGTTCGGTTAGGGGTTCTGGTATGATTTTTGACACGCTGGTATCGCTTGTTAATAATCCTGACCCTCGTCGACTTGATATTAGAGCAAGCTTGAATGATCCATTCGAACAGTGGTGGGTAAGAGAGTACAGACAAAAAGCCGCAATCCCAGTTATTGCAGTTATTGATTTATCTAAATCTCTATCATTTCGTGGTGAATATGATAATAGTGTGTTTATTTCGGATTTTTTGAAAAGTCTGTCTAGGTCTACATACCTTATGGGTGATCGATTGGGGTTATTGGGTTTTGACACTGAAGTAAGAGCTGATTGGAATTTTCCTGCAACTCAAAAGAGAGTTTTGAGTGAAAATTTAATTGATAAATTATTTGAAAATTTAAAGTTTAATCAGGGTCATAAAGGAATTAAAGATTTGTATCCTTTTTTGCCAAAAGAATCCGGATTAGTTTTTTTTCTTTCTGATTTCCATTTTTCTTTAAACCTATTCGATGAATTCTTGCTCTCTTCATCAAATCACGAAATTGTTCCAATAATAATTCAGGATAAAGCTGAAATGTTTGGTTGGCCAGACAGAGGGGTAAGTTTATTGTCAGATTCTGAGACAGGAAAAAAAAGACTTGTTTGGATCAATCAGGAGTGGATAAATAAAGTTAAAGAGTCTTATGAAAATAGAAATAACAAAATTATAGAAATCTGTGCTAAGCATGGTATTTCCCCTTTGTTCATGTCTGGTAATTTTTCTTCGAAAACTATTTCTTCACATTTTCTGACTGGGAGTATGAGTTGATTTTTTTTAAACTTCCTCTAATTTTTTATTTCATTTTATTTTTTAATAATGTTTATTCTTTTCCCAACATTGATGTAACCGAACCTCGCCAATTCGGATATGTATTGGGAGATGTATTTAAACGTGAAATAATAATTAAATCCACCCCAGAATATTCCTTTCAGATTAATAAAAAAAAATTAATAGGAAGAGTAAATAACTGGCTATCAATTCGAAAAATCAATACCAGAGAATTTAAAAAGGAAGGTTTTTTAATTGAAATCGAGTATCAGGTAGTAAATGTTCCGTCAAAGCCCTTAATGGTTGTAGTACCTCAGTTTGAAGTTAAATATGTTAAGGATTTAATCAAGAGTGAAATTAAAACTCCCGAGCTTCTTGTTACTCTTGCTCCTATAACTCCTGAAATAATTTTAAATAGGGGTGGTTTACTTGATATTCAACCAAACAGTACTGTAAAAAAAATTAAAACTGAAGGAATTCTTTTAAAGATCTACATCATATTTATCTTATTTTTGATTCCATTAGTTGTATTGCTATATTGTTGGGCACCCTGGCATAAATTTCTGGTTCGAAACAAAATGCCGTTCTCATATGCATCATTAAAAATAAAAAAATTAAAAAATTCATCCAATTTAGTTTTTTGGAAACAGGCATTAACTTATTATCATTTTGCGTTAAATTCAACGGCAAACAAAATAGTTTTTTTAGACAATGTTGATGATTTTTTTTCCAAGAACACTCAATATCAAAAGTTTTCAAATGAGATAAAATTTTTTTTGTTGTGCTCGCGCAATCTTTTTTTTGAAGGTAAAGGTTGTCCTGATGAAAAAGATAAAAATTTATTTATCAAAACAATTGAACAATTATCATTAATTGAAAAAAATATAGGTTAAATTTTGAATTTTGAACATATCTGGGTCTTGCTTTTTTTGCCTTTTGCTTTATTACCTTGGTTAACATTTCCCTTAAAAAATTTAGTGGTTAGAAATTTACCGATAATTCCGGTTGATGCAGTTTCAGAATTTTTATTTATTTTAGTTCGCTTGACCTCCTCACTTTGCATCGTTTCATTATTATTTGGTTTGGCTAATCCTCGTTCAACAGAAAAAATTGTTGAAAGGGTTGGAACTGGTGCTGAAATAGTTTTATTACTTGATCGAAGTAGAAGTATGGATCAACCTTATGGCAAAATTGACCCAAACAGAAGTTTGATAATCAACCAGAGAGCTGTTAGTACAAAATCGATTGCGGCTAGAGATGTTTTGAGTGGTTTTGTTAAAAACAGACCAAATGATTTTTTTGGTTTGATAAACTTTTCTTCTAGACCCATCAAAGTTTTTCCTTTAACAAGAAAACACCAAGTTATTAAAAATGCAATTGCTGCATCTACATTGGGAAGGGGTCTAGCTGAGACTGATATAGCAGCTGTTTTGACAAAAGGCTTAAGTTACTTTGAAGATAGGCCATATACTGCTTCCAGGGTTATCATGCTGATTTCAGACGGGGGTGCACAAATCGACCCAATCACTAGACAAAAGATAAAGGAAGATGCAAATAGACTTCAAGTTTCTTTCTATTGGATATACTTGAGAGGTAGAGGAAGTCCTGGGATAGTTGATGAAGACATCCAAGAAATTGAAGGTGCGGGGGCGGTTCCAGAATATTTTCTAAATAAATATTTTAAAAATCTGGGAGTGCCATATAAAGTTTATGAAGCTTCTGATTCAGATCAATTAAAATCGGCTCTTGAAGATGTTGACAAACTTCAGAAGTTACCGACAAGGTTTACAGAAATTGTACCTCCCCAAAGTTTTTCTAAATGGGCGTATTTGTTTTCTGTTTTTATGCTTTTACCAATGTTTATTTTAGCTTTTTTTGAGGTTTCAAAATGGTCAATATTAAAAGAAAAAATTTAACAATTTTAAGTTTGTTTCTGTCTTCTATACTTCTAATAGTATTAATGTTCGATTTATTTCAACTTCTGCAAATTTATAAAGCTAACAGTAGAATTCAAAATAGAACTCCTATGTCTGACTCAGATTTTTATGAGGAGCAATTTTCTTTAGCAGAAAAATTTATTTTAGAAAAAAAGCAAGAGATGGCTTTAGCAGTCTACAATAATATTGAACAATCTAATGCTCCAATTGTTCTTAAACAGGAGTCATTGTATAACAGTGCTAATATTTATTTTAGAGCTGCATTAAATGCTCAAAATGATGGGGATGAAGTTTCTGCTTTACCTAATTTTGAACTTGCAAAACTAACCTACAGGAAGTGTTTAAATCTTAGTCCTTCACATTTAGGGGCTAGGTACAATCTTGAGAGAGCACTTATTTATTCCCCCGAAAAAGTCTTTGACAAGGATAAGTCTTCATTAAGGCCAGAGAGAGGAGAATCGGCGGTAACTACAATGAAATTGCAGGCTCAGGGAATGCCTTAAATTGAAATGAAAAATTTTTTCTTCGCAAAACTCTCTCGCAGATATTTATTGTTTATTTCCTGGTTTTTTCTATTTTTAGCTGCCTTTAACTTCACGGCTGACATTCCTACAAGATCTCACAGTTTTATGATTATTGTTGATGTTACCTTAAGCATGAACACTAAAGACATGAAACAAGGCTTGGAATCAAAATCTCGAATAAGTTACATACGTGACTCGCTAGAGCAGGCTGTTCGAGAATTACCATGTGGTACAAAAATCGGACTAGGGATTTTTGCAGGCTATCAGAGTAGTTTTTTATTTAACCCTGTTGAAATATGCACTAATTATTCCGATTTGGTCAGAAGTTTCAGCTTTTTGGAAACAAACATGATTTGGGCAGGAGACAGTGAAATTGCAAAAGGAATATACAATTCTATGAAAATTATTAATAAACTTGACCCTGACATAAGACTTGTTTTTTTAACAGACGGACATGAGGCGCCGCCAATAGCTCCTGCTTACAGACCTAGATTTGATAAAACTGAAAACAAAGTCAAGGGATTGATTGTTGGGGTAGGAAATACAAAAAAATCAAAGATTCCAAAAATAAATTCTGAGGGTGAAGAGTATGGTTATTGGAGTGCAGAGGAAGTAATGCAGTTTGATCCTTTTTCTACTGGTAGAAAGGGTAGTGATTCAAATGAGAAACTTGTTGATAACGAGAGTGCTCTTATAGATCCAAGATTAATAACACGCATTCAAGCATCTCCTGGAACAGAACATCTGACACAACTAAGAGAAGATTATTTAAATCTTTTAGCAGCAGAGTTGAATTTTAAATACGTTCGCTTAACAGATAGCAAACACTTTGCAAAAAATATGCTTGATTTAGAATATTCAGAATGGAGAAAAGTTGAGTCGCAGTTATCAGGTCTTCTGGGGAGTATTGGTTTAATTTTGTTGTTATTTGCTTATTTTCCAAGATTGAAAAAAATACAAAACTTTTTTCTTAGGGTTTTATCCTAATATTTTAAACTTAAAATATAGTTATACTTATTAAATATATATATCCTTTGGGGGAATTATGAAAGTTGTTAATTTATTTTATATTACTTTATTTCTGGTTTGCGGCGCAGCATTCGGTGATGAACCTCTGTATGTTGTAAAAGATGGAAAAGTTGATAAAGCTACTGAAAAAGGTTTTAAGGTGTGGAGAGCTTCTGCATGCGAGAGATGTCATGGAAATAACCAGCAGGGTTTAGTAGGACCTTCTTTGATTGAATCCCTAAAAGTACTTACTTACAAAGAGTTTGAGTCAGTTATATTAGTAGGTAGAAATGAGAAGGGTATGCCTGCTCACATACACTTAGAAAAAGTTGACAAAACAACTGGAAAAAGAAAAGTCGATCTTTTATATGCTTACCTTAAAGGAAGGTCAGATGGCAATGTTCCCAAGGGGAGAGTAAGATCATTTGAATAATTTTAATTTACTATTACAAACTTCTACTCTTGCCTTGATAAAAAATCTTTTTCCTTTTATTGCCCTATTTTTTTTAACACCATTGATTTCTTTTGCCGAAAAGGTGCCTGAATGGGGTGTTCTTAGGGTATGTGCAGATCCTAACAGCATGCCTTTGTCTAATATCAAACAGGAAGGATTTGAAAACAGAGTTGCTGAATTGTTTGCCAAAGATTTAGGCTGGCAGCTTGAATATGAATGGTTTCCACAAAGACTAGCTTTTTTTCGCAATACAATTAGGTCTAAAGACTCTTCTAAACCAAGTGGATACAAATGTGACATTGCCATGGGTGCTTCACCTGATCCTGAGGGTGCAACTGCTACAAAAGCATATTATACGTCCACATGGGTCGTAGTTTTGCCTGATAGTGATGAGTTCAAAGATGTTAATTCATCCGATGACCTCATAAAACTTAATAAAAATGTTTTAAAAAAATTAAAGTTTGGTGTTTTCGCTAGGTCTCCTGGGGCCGATTGGGTGGTTAAGAACAGCCTTACTGAGCAAATGGTGCCTTTTGTCCACATGCAAAGTGATCCAAATGATTACCCAGGTATGATAATCGAAAAAAATATTGCTGATGGTGAGATTGATATTGCCTTCGCATGGGGACCAATTGCATCTTATTCAGCATCTAAAG
>NHHF01000009.1 GCA_002171155.1 Betaproteobacteria bacterium TMED156 | reverse complement strand
TGCCTCAATTCAAATCTCCAAAGACTTTTTTAAAGAAGATAAGGACATAGTTTGGGGGGAGAATGATGTTACTTGGGAGTTTGATAAAAGTGAACTAACACGATGTAATGTACCAAAAAAAAGCTTTATTCACTTGAAATAAAATAACGGACAATAAATTAGTAGAAAAACTCTCCAAAAAGTTATGTAATCATTTGTTGAAGTTTAAAGTGAATAAATAAGAAGCCTCCTTTAAAGAAATTGTAAAACCTTAAACCAAACCAGATAAACTGAAGTTATCTGAACAAATACCAAATATACCTGATGTGTTTTTGGGGATGGATCTATTTAAAAGATCAAGCCAAATGGCATTGGGAGATGTTACATGTACACCTGGGTAACACCAAAAAAACCCTCTATTAGTTATAGTCAATCTATCAGTTTCATGCCAAAAAGCATGAGCTTTTATCTGATTCAATCTTACAATAGAGTCAAGATCTTTTGCATGGCAAATTGTGTGTGGATTCATTATAATTTCGTCGACCTGTTCCTGAGGTTCATCATGTCCAAGGTATAGTTTTTCTTTATACATTTGAACATCGCACTCTATCCAATATCCCTGCATTAATGCATCATTAAGGTAAGATTTTTTATTTTCTAATTCATGATTAATACCAGATGTATTTCCTCGGTGTGCAATTAGCGCAAGTTTATCCATTCTTGTAAATCCTCTGGCGTTCCAATACCTTTCATTTCGTCAACTTTAAAAGCAGAAATATTCTTTCCGTTTTTGATTGAATAATTAAATACAGGACACAAATAAAATTCTCCATTTACTCTATCATTTTTTTCAATCATTTGATGAGCTGCTCTTATAAACTCGGAACCATCTTTCCAGCAATAAAATCCAACGGTTGCCCATTCACTTATAGGGTCTTTTTCAGCCACCCTAATTATCTTCGTACCTTCAAGTTTTGCATAACTCCATTTTTTATCCTTTAAAGGCTCGTGAAAAATTGCAATAGCACCATCAGAATTATCAAATGTTTCACTAAATTTTTTGCTATTCCAAATAACATGTTGGTCACAATTTGCAATAAAAATACTACTACCATCTTCAAAATGTTTTTTTGCTTTTAAAATTGTCTCAGCAGCTCCTTGTGTAGGTCTTTCAAGCTCAATAATTGTGCTTTCAGGGTAGATATTTTTTATTGTGCCAGTAATGTTGTGTTGTTTCTGTACTATAAATATTTTCTTAGAAAAATTAATGTCGATGTTTTCAACTACGTATTGAAACATAGGTTTTCCATCAACGGGTATTAATGGTTTTGGTTCTCTATAGCCAGCTTCTTTAAACCTAGTCCCCTCTCCGGCCATTGGCATAATTAGTTTTATAGTTTTTCCAGTTTCTCTAACAAATCTAAACTATCATTCACAGCCACAACTTTTGACCCAGTGGCTTTGGCTCCTTTAATTCCTACAACACTATCTTCAAAAATAATTGTATTGTTTGGATTTGAACCTGTAACACGCATACATTCATTATACATCCAAGGATCAGGTTTGGCTGGACCATAATCGCGAGTATAAACACACTCTACTTGCCATATTTGCAAAATGTTCAAACATTTGAAAACGAACTCACTGCGACTATTGCTTGCAATTGCTAATTTATAGTTTATGTAAAGTCTATTTACCTGCTGATAAAGTAATTGATTAAATTTTACATATTCTGAAATATGAGCTCTTGTATGCTCTCTTTTTACACTATCTATAGTGTCAGGGATATCATAACCCTTGTTTCTTAGCACCTGAATTTTTTTTGTCGTGGGTAGTCCTTCAACCTCTTCATTTGTAAATTGTGCTTCTGGCACTAAAGTATTAATCGCCCATCTGAAACCGTCTTGATGCAACTGCTTGCAATCTATCATAGTCCCATCCAAATCTAAAATTATCGTTTTCATCTGATTATGCGTTTTATTTCACTCAACAAAATTTTATTAGAATAGGATTTGAATAGTTTATTCATTTTAAACCAATCTGTAAGCTCATTATTTACTTTCAAAAAAATTTTTTTGTGGCTATAGTTTGTAAAATCATTTTCTGAAAACTCTCTTCTGGCAAGTGTTGTTAAAAAAAAACCTGCCTCTTTAAAACTACATTTGTGACCTAATATAGGCCATAACATATGAACTTCCATTCCCGAAGAGTCAAGTAAACCAGTGGTTCTAGCTCTATGATTAAATGCAAGATCCAATAATCTTTTTACTGGGTCACCACCTAAAAATTCGTTTGCACCTTTGTTGTCAGTAATAAAGGCATAATCTTGGACCCAAGCTTGACCTTTTAAGGTCATAACTTCACTACATATAACATTAGAAATTTTACCATAATGTGTTTTGTCCAACATTTCTATCACACTATCAAAGCTTCCCTTTACGAGATTGAAGACTACATCTGGTCTTGTACAAATAACAAGGTCAGGAGTATATTCGTTTTGAGCAGCATATAACTTATAAAGACTAAATGCCTTCATTGCACTGTACATTTGCCCTGTCAAATAAAATCCAGAAAAGATAATTTTAAGAATGTCTATGTGATTTGGATTATTGACATCAGGTTTATTCATAATATTATCAATTTTCTTGATATATTTACATTTCGATCTGTCAATAAAAAAAGGGCTTACAAGATCCAATTTCTTTGTCGAGTCCAACTGTTCCTGTGCCCAAGAATGGTAGGTTTGATCTATAGATTGTTTCTTTAAAATTTTTTTTATAACATTAAGCAGTTCTTTCTCTTCACTAAGTTCGTATAATATTGGATCCCAATGACTAATTTTTTCAAGTATTACTGATTTATGATGAGTTTTTTGTTTTAATCTGTTGTTAACACCAGGAGATACCGGGAGACTGTTCCATGTGTGAATAAAGAACTTAAAATCAATGTGAGGAAACTTTTCTATAACCATTTTTTTAAATAATGCTGAGGTTGTTCTTGAAAAGTTTTGTTTTCCTCGTAATAAAACAGCTATCTTCATATCTTATAAATCATTTTAGTTGGTTTCACACAAAGGAGTCATTATCATTAAGAAGTTACAGTGTATGTAGTTTTAGTTGATAGTTACAACAACTCTCTTTTTAAGATGATCTTGAGCTTAAGTTAAATCAAATTTTTCATCAGTCTCAGATGAGGGATTGAACATATTACAGAATTGACAGCTTGATTTGAAACATAAATATTCATCTCTTGCGACGGATTGAAACAGCTTTGATATGTAATATTGGTATTACTTTTCTCTGAATGACTCCTGTAAAGTTTTTGTAATTGGAGAAAAAATATACTCTAACGGAGATCTTTTACCAGTAATAATATCCACTTGAGCAGTCATACCAGGGATAACTTTTAGGGAGCGACTTTTTACTTCTAAAAAATCTTGGTCTAAATCTATTTTAACTATATAAAAATTTTCCCCTTTGTCATTTGTTATTGTATCGGCTGAAACAATGTTAACTTGTCCTGTTAAAGCTCCAAATACTGAAAAATCATAAGCTGTTATTTTTACTTGTGTTTTTTGGCCCTTAGTCACAAAACCTATATCAGATGGCATAACATTGGCTTCCACCACAATAGTTTGGTCAGCAGGTACTATTTCAACGACAGTTTCCCCCGGTTTTACTACACTTCCTTGAGTGGAAACTAAAACTCTGTTAACAACTCCATCAATGGAAGCTCGTATTTGCGTTCTTTCAGCTTTGTCAGCAGCAACTTTTATACCCTCATATGCAGATAGATAGTCAGACTTAACTTTAGATAGCTCTTCTAAAACTTTTGCTTGATGTTCTAATTTAAATGAACTTAGAGCAAATTTAGCTCTGTTGAGTTCTTGCTCGGCAATATCCATACTAGCTTTTGATTCTGCAAAAGCTCTATCAGCTTTTATTTTAGAAAGTCTACTTTCTAAGCCCTTTTCAAATAAATTTGAAACAACTGCCTGTTCCTCAAATGCTGCATTAAATGCTGCCTCACTAGCAGAAAAGCGTGACTCTGCCATTTTTATCCCATTTTGGTTATTTTCAAACTGTTGCTCAAATAAAGCTTTACGACGAAGAAAAAGAGAATATTCATTATCGAAAATTTGTTCATATTTTTTATTTATTTTAGAATCAATTTTAAAATTTTTCTTGCCCAAATATTCAGCTTCCAATCTAGATTTTCTTATCAATAAAAGAACGATGTTTCCCCTCTGTATATTAAAATCACTATCTGCAGAAAGAGGACTTAGAGACATGAGTAGTTGGTCTTTCAATACCAAATCACCCCTCTTTACATGAACCTTGTCAAGTAATCCACCTTCATAATGCTCGATTTCTTGAAGTCTTGAAAAAGGATAAACTTTACCTTCAGCAGTAATCACTTGATCAAATTTTGCCAAATACGCCCAAATAAGAAAAGCTCCAAATAAAAAGAAAATTGGAACCAACAAATGAACCCCTCCTCCATTCCTAACATTTTTTTCTGTTACAAATAAATGAGTAATAACAATTGCAAATTTTTTGAATAAGGAAAACAAGCCTGTAAATTTAGATATTATTTTGCGTCTAAAAGAAAATGGAAGTTTTGTAAATAGGTAAATTATTGGATAAAAAAGAAAATACAAGAGATAAGTAACTGGCATCAGAATTAGCTTAAGTAAGCCAATCAATCCTCTGAACATAAATGCTCCTTAAGCTCCAGCAACTGATTCAACTTGTGAATCTTTTCTAGACCCTTTACCAATTTTTTCAGATTTAGTTGCTTTTAAAAAAGCATCTACAGAGCCACTTCCAACAATCTTACCTTTATCCACTACAATAACTTTGTCTACTAGGGCAAGTAATGACGTTCTGTGTGTAATAAGTAAGATTGTTGCTTCTGTGTTGTATTTCTTAAAACGATCAATAAAACTTTTTTCGGTCTTAGCATCCATTGAACTTGTGGGTTCATCAAGAATAAGAATAGGGGGATTTTTTACAATTGCTCTTGCAATTGTTATAGCCTGTTTTTGCCCACCAGATAATCCCTCTCCTCTTTCATCTAACATTTGTTTAAAACCCTTTGTATGGGAATTGATAAAATCAGATGAGGTTGAGACATCAGCTGCTTCAATCATTTGTTCTGTTTTGATTTCAGTTGCTCCAAAAGATATATTTTGCTCTACTGTTCCTGCTATTAACCAAGGATCCTGAGAGACATATCCAATGTTTTCTCTAATTTCTGAAGGGTCCAACTGGCTTATATCAACACCATCAATCAAAATTTTACCCGACTTGGGAGGGAAAAGTTTTGTCACTAATTTACCAATTGTAGTTTTTCCTGAACCAACTCGGCCAACAACGCCAATTCGTTCACCTTTTCTAATTAAAAAAGAAATTTCCTCAAGTGCAAGTCCATCTTGATTTGGATAAGAATAAGATACATTTTCAAAAGTTACCTCCCCTTTGTACTTTCCCCTTCTTAAATAATCACTTCCTTTGGTGTGCTCAGTAGGCTGTTTCATTAAACCATCTAGAGAATTATAGCCCGTTATAATTTGGTTCAATCTAGATAATAATTGTGCCAATTGAACAAAAGGCAACAATGCTTTGCCTGAAAGAATTGTACAGGCTATGATAGCTCCATAACCGTATTCGCCAGTTGTAACAGTTATCGCACCAACTGTTACAACTGAAATTTGTACACCTTGTTGAACTTCCTGAGTTAAGTTAGTAGAAAAAAAAGTATGTCTCTTGACCTCATCGGCACTTTTTGCCTGCTTTGAAACAACCGATTTAAATCTTTTTCTTAACAGTCCACCAGCTCCAAGAAGTTTAACTGTTTCTAAGCCGGATAGTGTTTCGACCAAAACCGAGTGTTTGTCATGTGACTCTTCCTGAGAACTTTCAGAAAGTTTTTTTAATCTTGGTTGTACTAAAAGTGTCACACCAATTAGTATAAAAATGCCAACAATCACAGGTATAACCATATGACCACCTATGTACCATATAAAAAATAAAAAAATACAGGCAAATGGCATATCGATAATGGAAACTAATGTTGCAGAAGTAAAAAATTCTCTGATTTGTTCGTATTCTTTTAAAATACTGGCTAAAGTACCAACACTCCCTTTCTTTGTGTCATGCTTCAAATCAATGATTTGACCAAATAATCTATCAGCAATAACAATATCTGATTCAATTCCAGCTGCTCCAAGTAGTCTCGATCTCAAAGTTTTGATAGCGTAATCAGCAGTAAGTAGAATTACCATACCAATAACCAGCATATACAAAGATGACATAGCATTAGCAGGGATAATTCTGTTATAGACAATTAATGCAAATAAGGATGTACCAACAGCAAATATATTAGTTAACAAAGAAGCAAAACCAGCTTGGACAATAAATTTTCTATTCTTCCATAATGGTGCATAAAACCAGTGGTTTTCTATACCTGGGATTACAGCTACTTCTTCTTTTTCTCTCTCAAAAAACCTATAAATAACTGGAGAATCATATTTTTCTAATATTGGTTTTGATTCTTCCCAATTTCCAAGAACATCTCCTCCTAATTCATAAAAATAAATTCCCTGTCTCAATTCATCAAAAGAAAACAAAAAAACATTTTCAGTCAAAACGACAACCCCAACACCCGTAAATCGTTCAAAATCGATATCCTGAAGTTTATCAATTTTGTGACTATCAATTGCACAGTCATGAAGACATTCAATCAACCAATTAAAATCTTTTTTTTGGTTAACAGAACCTGATAGAGCCCTTGCTTCTGCAGGAGTTATTGAGGCATCAAACCTTGTTGTAATTTGATATACAAGCTCCTCAAAATTTATTTCCAACTTAGGTCCTGAGTTCAAACAAGTTAAGTAATGTTCCAAAATTGGCTGCTAACCGATAAAAACTCAAATTCTTTTCCACAGTTGCATCAACTAGATTTTTAGCAGCACTAAGAAATTCTTCTTGAGAGCGAAATAAATCATTAATAGATGTTTTATTTAACTCGAAAAGTTCCCGGTTCACTTGATTTGATAATTCAGCACCTTTGACTAATGCCACACGAGACAAAACCAATGCTGACTGAGCTTCATACGAGTTTTCCGATTGGCTTAACTCTCTTATTATTTCTTTTCTCATTCTTTCCATTTCAAAACGTAGGGCATTTACTTTAAGGTTTGCTTGAGAAATTTTGGCCCTACTTTCAAATCCACTGAATACATCAATCTGATAAGTTAGCAAAATACTTGATTGCTCCTGAGGTGTATTTAGATTTGTATCAGTATTTTGATATCCAGCCTGAAGGCCAAACTTTCCGAAACGGCTCCTCCTTTGAGCCTCATAGTTTAATTGTGCTGCCTTAATTTGATTAGAAATTTCTGCAATTTTAAAATTTTTATCTATATTTTCATTGTTTAACTCAAAAGTTACATCTTCAATACTTGGAACTTGATGTAATTCTGTTTTAATTGAAGTGTTCATATCAAAGTATTCAAGAAAAATCGCTTTGCTATTTTTTAAATTTTTCACCTCTGTTGGAATTTTGTCTAATGCTTCGGATAATTTAGTCTCCGCCCTAATTACATCAGCATTACTACTTCCACCGAGTGATTGGCGAACTTTTACTGATTCAAGAAATTCTTTTCGAGTTTCAACAAACTCTTGAGATAACTTCAAAAGAGTTTCCGCACGATATACTTCATAAAATGCTGTAATAATATCAAAAAGTAAATCCGTTCGTTGTTGGTCTATTTTATATTTGCTAGATAGTTCTTCCTTTTCTGTTACTTTATATTGGCGACTAGTTACACCAAAATCATATACCAACTGAGAAATTGTAAAATTTTTACTTTGTGACGAACTATCATTATTAGATCCTCCACTTTTAATGCCACCTCCTACTGAGGAAGTTACTTGAGGTAAAAATTTTGAGAAAGCGACATTTTTCTTTTCTTGGGCTATTTTTTGACTTTCTAAAGTCTGCAGAAACAATGGTGTTGAACCAAACGGTAAAGAAATAATTTGCTTAAATTTTTTAAATTTTGGCAATTGACCCGGTTTGTCGGCTTTATTTATAAGATCCTCTACAAGAATTTCCAGTTCTTTTTTTGTTTCAACAACCTTGGCAGTATTTGAGAGAGATGAGTGCTTATTAATGAAAATATCAGGTTCATTAATATTATTGTTTTTATCCTTATTATTTGGTGTAACTAATTTCTTTTTTTGAACAATTTTCAATTTTTCACGAGATGAATTTCGCAAGTTCGGGATTGTTTCAATATTCTCAATCATATTTCCTGACTTGTCATTAATTGACTGTTCTTCAGAGCTTTGAACAATATTGTTTATTTCGACCTCTTTATTTTTTGAATAAGTATTTACTCTTTTATTTTTATTTATCAATAAATTATCGGTATTACTTAATGTATTTTCTTTTATTTGAAGGTTTTTTGAAATATTTTCAACAACACCATCTTCACGCTTAATTTGATTAAGAGTCATAAATCGATCATTATTTTTGTCAGCTCTGAGTATAGCTGTTGTTTCTTTTAAAATACGGATTTCTTTTGTTCCGACAACCTCCTCTATATCTGTTGAGGATTCAGATTCTAGGTGAATATTATCAAATCTCTTGTTATTTGAGCTCTCAACAACTAATAAAGACTTAGAATTATTTTTATTTAATTTTACATTATTACTACTTTTTTGAATTTTTTTCGTATCTGATTTGAATACAGCCATCTCATTTTGCATGGCATTTGTATTTTGAATTTTTTCTATTATCGACAAATCAATTTTTTGACCAATAAATATCAGATTAGGATTAACAACTCTATTGAAATTTGCAATTTTATAAGCAGTCTTCATAATCTCTGTGCTACTAATTTTGAGTCCGGCCTTCTTCATTACCCTTAACGCAATATCACTTAAGGTGTCACCTCTACTAACCGTGTAATAAGATTCTATATCGCCTTTTGATACTTTAGCAATATTAATATTTCTGGCAATTTCCTTATCTGAATTGTCATCAAATAAATTAATATCTCCAGCTTGGACCATTAAGATGGAAAAAAAACAAAAGAAAAGAAAGAAACTACATCTTGTGAATAGACTCATTAAGTAAATCCATATCAGAGGAATCAAAGGGACCATACTCTGGCATTAAAATAGCAGCCGTATAGAACTTTTCGACACTTGCTTCCTCTTCTTGAATTAATACAACTGCCATATCCTCCATGACAGTTACTGAATGTTCAGTTGTATCTGAAAAACCCTCCAACACTATATTATCATTATCTTGAATACTAAAATCATCAATCACACCAGCAATAGCAACTTGTTGATGACTAATATTTTCATCATCCAAAAAAACGCTGAGACGTTGATCTAAGTCAATTTTTGCCGGATCATTTGTCGAATCAAAACTCCCACTAAATTTTTCATCAGAAATAACAAAAACGTCACTTCCTTCACCACCGGCAACAACATCCGCCTCTTGATTACCACCATGATCTATATAAATAATATCGTCGTAATTACTGCCTGTTAAATCATCAAAGCCTAAACCTCCATGAATAAGTGTTCCGTGATCTATTTCTGCAGACGTATTAGCAAAAATAAAATCATCACCATCCGTACCAAGTATGGATTCAGCATCAAAGGCTATTTGTTGACCATTAAGTTCTTTATCAGTGGAAGCAACTTTTTCGAAAGTTGGATCTATAAATGTAATATCCTCAGAGCTTGCATAATTAGAAAAATTAGAAATAGGCCCATTTTCCAATTCTGAAGATCCAAATAATACTTCTTCATACTGCTTTTCCTGCTTAAATTTTATGCTGTCTGGAATAATTGTAATTTTTTCTTTGTGAACAAAAGTTTCCTCAGCCGTTACACCGTCTACTTGGTCTCTGACCTCAATTGAGATACTAGCAGTAACAGGTAATGTTACTCGATATTCAGATTCATCATTTTCCAAGCTTGAAGAGGTAACAATATCGTGTTTATCAATCAAAGATACAAGATCATATTCGTAATTTGAATCAAATCCATCATCAAACTCCTTACGGTCAAGAATAACTTCACCTTGCATAATTTCTAAACTAGCATTAGTTAATTCAGAATTTTGGCCAACAGCTTCAACGTTAAAGTAAACTGTAGAAGGATCAGATACAAACTTAATATTACTACTGATTTCGGATTCGTCAGTTATTGGTGAAGTACTAGTAGTAACTACAGGATTATCAACTACCGGGTAAACAAAAACATCAAGGTCATAGCTTGATTCTGAAAAAGCAATGCCATCTCCAACATTAAAATTCACGAATCTTGACCCATTAATATTTTCATCTGGAGATAAAAACAAGTCTATTACTTGTTCATTTCTTGAAAATACTGCAGATTCATCAAGATTGAGTATATCAATCGTATCACCAGCTAAAACGTAATGCGCGTCATCCATGTAAGTTGAACCCTGTGGTTGTAGAAACAAGGTTATATCGTCACTAAATTGACTGATTTCTAATGCTGCGAACGAGTCCTGGTCAGCATCAAAATAAAATTGATACCCAAAATCATCAGGAGTTAGAATCAATTCATGATCCTCTAAATTTTGAATCTCAAGGCTCGGAGTTAGACCTGTTAATGGATCATGTAATTCCGGAAGGCTGTTGGCCTGAAAATTAATGCCTATTTCCTGGCTAACAGGTTGGTTTTGCTCATCTTGTTCTAAATTAGGACTATTGTCAGTCACCTCAAAAACCCAATCAGAAACTAACACCTCACCTGAGTTTAACTGTTCGTAAATACTATCATTGTCCATAACTTCCCAGTCCAATTCGTACTGACCAGAGGAGAACTCAGGACTGATATACTCTTTGACTGACCCTATATCTGAATTGCCATGAACAATATCTCCTATACCTATGTTCTCTGTGGTTGAATTAGTATAGTAACCGGAACCATTGACACCATAATTAAAGTATTCAGCAGATACTATAAATTCCCCTGCACCAACATCCTGCGAGACAACTTGACTGTAGTAACCAGCACCATTTTCACCAAAATTAACTTCAGATGCTTCTGGGGCAAATTCACCCGAACCATAACTGCCCCAGTCTTCGTAAAAACCTGCTCCATCTACACCGTCAGATTTAAATTGAGCTCCTGATAACAATCCAAAAGGATTTTGCGTATATCCTGATAATCCATAGTCCTCGAAATAAGTTGAATAATAACCCTGACCATCAGTTCCATGTTGAAGAAAATGAGCCTGATTTCCTAAAAATACTCCTGAACCCACATCGTTAATTTCTGAGTCAGAATAAAAGCCATTTCCAGAGTGCCCATAATTATTTTGTTCAAATGTTTGTCCAATTCCAATGTTTTCAATAATGGTTTCACTGTAATAACCCTGTCCTTGAACACCGTATTCAACAAATTCAAGACTATTAGGACTTAATTCCCAAATGACGCTACTAGTATTAAGTTCAGTTACGGAAAACTTGATTGGTACTTCAATATCTCTTAACAAGTTATCTTCTGACTGAGTGACATAACTTATTTCCAAAGATTCACTCGAATCCTCTTGAGGTGATCCAGAAATACTTGGCTTTAAATCCTTCAATTTAAATGAAACCATATCACTAAGGTCTCTTTCCTCAATATTCAAAGTTCCCTCAACCGGATTTGAAATAAAATCCCCACCTTCTCTCACCAATTGAGAAATGTCTGAATCATCATCAAAAGAAATTACTGGTTGATCATCGGAGCCCTGAATAGTGATATTTCCATCAAACTCAGCAATATTTTGGGTGTCAAACTCAAAAAAACTTTCAGAAATGGACACACTATAATCAAATGAGGTGGCCTCACCATGAGCAAGATACTCTATCTCTTCAGCAAATATTTCATAGTTCCAATTCAGTTCATGGATACCAGTATCAGTATTTTGATTAACAGTTACTTCAAAATTACCTGAATCATTTACTGCTGTAGAAATGTTAGTTTGATATTCACTGAATTTGTCGTCATTGATAGTTACTGTACCACTTGTACTCAACTTAATGTCTTGGCCTCTGGGATCCAAATCAGAAATCTCTGAAACTGTGCTATTGAAATTAGATGATTCTTGGACTATCTCTGGCAAACGGTTAACTTTGCCTCCCTTAAGTTCCAGATCAAGGATTTGAGATTCTGACAAACCATCCTCTTTAATAAAAACATTGGACAAATCAACCCCATTTATCGATGATAGGCCTTCAGCAATTATCGGGGGAACATATCCGTCAAAAGTTACTGATTTATTTGTTAAATCGCCTCCAAGAGTACTTAATTCTATTGCCTCAGTAGGATTAAACTCGTCTTCCAAAAGTTCATATAAAGGCAAACCATCATCTGCATCAAATAACACCCCTTGTCTTGCAAGTGAGAGTATGTCAAATTTAGAAGCAATTTGCAGCTCCTCTCCTCTGTCAACTTTCACCCCCTGAATTGATAGTCCGTCAACAACTGCAAGCTGAGTAATTTGATCAAGTTGGGCTGATTCTCCATGTAAAATGCTTTTATTTGATAAGTCTACAAACCCTCGAGATAAAGCAAGAGCATTTTGAGGAGTTAGTTCGTTTTCAGTAATGAATACTGTTGGTGAAAATCCATCATAAACCGATACGCCGTTGTTTAGAAGATTAGTTATTGAATCAGCATCAGATTCAATTAATTGCTCATCATCCTTAAGCAATAGGTTTACAAAGCTCTTATTGGATATATCACTAGTTAGTGAAATTAATGAATTTGCCTGATCAATAGAATTAAGGTTGCCCGAAATAGTAATATCAGAGGGAAGAGAGATATTTGAATGTATATCAAAAAAATCCTGAACACTAATAATACCCTCAGACAAAGTAACTTCATTAAAATCCATTGCTAGAGGATCGATAGTCACAATTTTTTTGGCTCCAGCCAGATCAATCTCAGAATTATCTTTAATTTTTACCTCTTCGAGCATTTCTTTCTTACCTGCATCGACGATGTTTATAGCCTCATTAACTGTAATATCACCTTTGATTCCCAACTCCGAAATATCGAGGTTTTCAACAGGGAAAAGATTAACTACCGTGGAGGCATTAATTGAACCTACCACCTTGTTGAAACCCAAATCAGCAACTTTCTCAGCTATATTTGAGCTAATTTGATCTGTCTGAGAAACCAAGATTGATGCAGTGAGTGCAGGATCTGAAGACAAAAAAGCACTTGGGTTATCGTTTAAATCTTGACCCAGATCTCGATTAACAAGTCTCATTACTTGGTTTAAGTTAATAGAATCCGAACCTTGTTTATCTGAAAGATCAATGCTTGCACCTGCAAGTGAACCCTTAAAGCTATTCATCGCAAAATCATAAGAAACTACTGAATTCATTAAAGAAATTTCATCAGGCAAGGCTAATCCAGCTTGTGCTAGTGGCTTCAAATAATTAAGAGTATTTTCAGAAGAATTTGTTGATGCCCTAATTTTACCCCCTTCAAAACTAAATCCTGCACTTAACAAACTTTGCGCATCTGCAACTTCAATTTCCTTACCATACAAACCCAACTTGGTAATTCCAGCTGCATAAAAGCCTCCAGCATTATCAGCGATAACTGAGAGCTCATCACTCGATGGTCTTAAACTAATTCCAGTAGTTGATGACAATGAATAACCGATTTCAGACCTTTCTACATTTACAAGAGAAACTCCAGATTGAATAAATTGATTTAATTGAGCTAAATTTGGAGATAATCCATCAGTTAATGCAATGGATTTTAAATTGAGCTGCTCTAAACTCGATGTATCCGACTGTAAATCCGCCGAAATTTTAATTAAATCCTGGGAATTTTTTGCAATGACGTGGGAGTCCCTAAACTTTGGAACAGAAATATCATCATCAAAATTGCTAGAATCTGAAAATCTAGCATAATCACTTACACTCAAAAAAACATTTAAAAATTCATGCTCTGTCTGCGACTCATTATCAGCATTGACATAGGACTTAATCCTGTAGCCATCCCTAATCATAGAAACCATCTGTTCACTGTCTGTTTGAGCATTGTCAGTCAAAGGAATGCTTACAGAAGGTTTGAAATCAGAAGAAACTCCTAAACCTTTATTTTTCAAGGAGGAGAGCACTGTCTTTAATTCAGAATCAGCTATTTCATCAGCTTTTGTGATTGAACCACTAACAAAGGTTATACTGTCAGATGCAATAATAATATCGTTTGCTGCTTTTGCCTGAACCTCAATCCCCTCCTCAAATGAAATTGTTCGTGCTCCAAGTGTGTACAACTGGCTAATAACTGGTGCAACCTCAGTAAGATCATCTTCTGAGCCAATTAAAATCCCTGGCTCATTCGTAAATGTTACATTTACAGAGGATGCAGCTTCAGCAAACTGCTTTGCTATATCCCAAGGTATATTGAGCCCCTCAAGATCCAGGGAGGAAACTCCCATTTGATCAAGACTCGAAATATTACTAACAAGGCTCTCAAGCTGGCCAACAGAATTAACCTTTACAATAACTCCGGATGTACCGCCTGATTGGGTTTCAAATGCTACTCCTGCCCCAAGAATTTGCTTGGTTTGGCCAAAAGTTGGATTTAAAGTCGATGGAACTATAACATGACTTATCCCATGATTGGTTTCATCCACCAAATCAACTGAAACAGAAATTAACTCCATTTTGTTTGAAACTTCAATTTTCGAGTTAGAAAAATTAAAACCACTCGTTTTTAGAGTCTCAAAATCTGATGGACTAACTGTAACCTGGTCAAGATTAAGTAAATCATCACTGAGATTTTCCATCAAAAACCCCTGTGCTAGGAGTTTTTTAAAAAGAACAACATGAGATGATTCAGAAACAGAACCAAGTAAATCGTTCTTGGTTTGCCCTGCAAAGTCCAGTGGTGTATTGGCAGTAAATGAAACATTTGCTTGAGCTAGAGATATTGCCTGAGCTGGTGTCAGCGTCTCACCATCTTGAAGACTAATTTTTATTCCCTTTGTATAACTTCCACCACCATCTATGTATTCTTGAACCTCAGTAAGAGATGGAGAGTACGTATCTGATAAAACCAACCCACCGCTACTTAATCTATCAAGTACTTGACCTACCCCTGACTCCAAAGAACCAGAACCAGTTATTATTCCGCCATCGAAAATTTTGGTGGTTAAGTAATTGCTATCACCTGACAGGCTGTCGTAAGCATCTGAAAACACTTTCCAAACATCTGCAGTTGCACTAGTGCCGGTTGCAACATTAAAGGACTCTATACCAGCGGTAAAAATATTTCTATCTGCTGAAGTTGTAAATAAAGTGGCTGCATCTGAAATATTATCGTTTGAAATTAATAACTGCCCATTTTGTAAATTTGGAGCATCATTGCTCTGAAAACTTTGAATTTGGCTAACACTCAGGGGAACACCCAGCACGTCGACTAAATCAACTCCAGAATTTTTTAAACTGGATACATCAATTGTATCCAAATCACTTGAGTTGGATAGTCTAACTGAAATGTTTGTATCTAACTCAGTAAATTCATCACCGCTTTTTGAAACTCTAACAATAGATATGGCTTGAACTCCCGATTCCTCTCGTTGGGAGTTTAAATTTGCAAGAGTACTAAATTTTGAATAAGGAGGGGTAACTGACAATGGAACAGCAAATTTCGAAAATGCTATTTGTGCTTCCCAATAGGATTGATTTGTTGTCAAATCACCAAAAGCAGTATCAAAATCTGATGATCTCATCAACACTAAAGAAGCATTTTGAAACTCTACTAACTCCTTCAAAGAACTAAACTCATCAGGGCTAAGATATAAAGGTGCGG
>NHHF01000008.1 GCA_002171155.1 Betaproteobacteria bacterium TMED156 | reverse complement strand
CATGTAGAACTGCCTTTGGAAGTCTTGCGGACGCGGGTTCGATTCCCGCCGGCTCCACCATTACACTGTTTTATACTATCCAATTTCGTAAAGCGATATAGGATAAGTATATATTTTATTATTGCGAAACAAAGAATATAAAGAAAAGAGTAAAACAATTCCTATATTTGATAGTTGTGTTCATTTTGCCCAAGCTCTGTATTATTAATTTGATACCGATAAACTTGTTCCTTACAAGGGTCGTGGTAATGATTTCAATGCAAAATGCGAGTGGCATTGGTGGATTCAAGATGGTAAAAAAATTATTGATATAACAAAAACACAATACACATCTCAAGGTTTACAACCTCCATATGAGAATGGAAAACCATTTGATAAATTCACACACAAAGATAATTGCAGACAAGCCCCAGTTTTTTGGACAGGTTACTGGCAAGGTAGAATGAAGTTAGCAAAACTCAAACTTCTTGAACGAGTGATTGATTGCAGAAGCATAACTTACTAGGAGATATTATGAGTGATGAAGAGGATAAAGAAGATAAAAAGAAAAATGAAACAATGTTCGATAAGTTTTATAAGAATCGATGGATGTGGATTGGTTTAATGTTGGTTGTTACTGTTGCATTGGAATTACAATTTGGATCAATGTATTAACTAAAACTAATAAAAAATCTTATAATGAATTCTCTTTTGTATTTAATTATTCAAATTATAAACTTATTTGAATTTGTTCTTATAGTTTATATAATTCTTACTTGGCTTATTAATTTTAATATAATTAGTACTGGTAATCGGCTTGTTTATAGCATCATGGATGTTTTATATCGATTATGTGAACCAAGTTTAAATTTTGTAAGAAGATACTTACCTGCTTTTGGTGGAATAGATTTATCACCAATAGTTGTTTTTCTAGGTTTGTGGTTTATTAAAAGTTTATTAATTGAGTATTGGCCTAGATAATCATGCCACATATATTAGATGGAAAAAAAGTAGCGCAAAAATTGAAGGAACAATTAAAAGTTGAAATAGATAATATGAAATTAAAATTCAAGTAACACCTTGCAAATAGTGTGCAGTATGTATTAAACTTTTTCTTTAATACATTTCTTAGTTAAGTTGTTGATTTATATTGTAAATAAAATATCTGAGTTATACATTGAATCTGAAATGTATTACATCACCGTCCTCAACAATATAGTCTTTACCCTCGGACTTTAACTTTCCAGCCTCTTTCGCTTGTTGCTCTCCCCCAAAAATAATAAAGTCCTTGTACTTGATAACCTCAGCTCTAATAAAACCTCTTTCAAAATCAGTATGGATCACTCCTGCAGCTTGGGGACCAGTAGTACCTTTCTTAACAGTCCATGCACGAACCTCTTTAGGTCCAGCGGTAAAGTAAGTTTGCAATCCTAGCAATTTAAATGCGGATTGAATCAATCTATTCAAACCCGGTTCTTTCATTCCTACATCAGCTAAGAAAGCTAATTTTTCCTCATAATCAAATTCTGCAATTTGTGATTCTATTGCGGCACAAATTTCTACCACGGGTGCTCTTTGTTCAGTTGCATATAGCTTAATTGATTCAAGATGTTTGCTATCATTAATTCCTTTTTCTGAGACGTTAGCAACAAACATCATTGGTTTTAGGGTCAGGAAACAGTAAGGTTTTAATAATTCAATTTCATCCAGATCCAAATTTAAAGTTCTCAATGGTTTCATTAAATCCAAATAAACTCTACATTTTTCTAACAATTCACAAAACTTTTTAGCCTCTTTGTCTCCTGTACGAGCTAGTTTTTCAGACTTTGATAGTTGTTTTTCGACTCCGGTTAAATCTGCTAGATTTAGTTCAGTTGCTATCGTTTCTGCATCTGAAACAGGATCAACAGTTCCATTTACATGGACAACATTGGAATCATCAAAGCATCTGACTACATTAATAATTGCAGCTGTTTCTCTGATATTAGATAAAAATTTATTTCCAAGACCTTCACCCTTACTTGCACCAGAAACAATTCCAGCTATATCAACAAACTCTACTATGGCAGGTAAAACTTTTTGTGGATTAATTATTTTTGCTAACTCGTTAAGTCTATAGTCTGGTAATTCGACTATTCCATTATTTGGTTCTATTGTGCAAAAAGGATAATTTTCAGCCGCAATTTCTGATGATGTTAGGGCATTGAACAATGTGCTCTTACCAACGTTAGGTAGACCAACGATTCCACATGATAGGCTCAACTATTTCTCCTTGTCTATGGCGTCTTTAATAATTTTCATTTCACCTTTTAATATTTCGTCAACATAATTTACACAAAGATCAATACATTGATCAATTTTTTCTTTTTCATTACTAGTCGGCTTGGAAAGAACAAAATTTGAAACATTCTTTATTTTAGTTTCAGTCGTTCTTGGATGACCAATTCCAATCCTGAGTCTCCAAAAATTGCTTGATTGCAACTTATTTTGAATATTTTTCAGTCCATTATGTCCAGCATTTCCTCCCCCTTTTTTTAACTTTAATACTCCTGGCAAAAGATCCAGTTCATCGTGAACCACCAGAATTTCATAAGGTTGTATTTTGTGGAAAAAACAAAATTTTCCAACGGCCTCTCCTGACTCATTCATATAAAGTGATGGTTTTAGAAGCCAAACACAACGTTGTATGGGCGATCCTATATAAATTTTTGAAATTTCGGATCTAAATTTTGGCTCAGATGTCCAGATAGCTTTGTTTCTTTGGGCAATTATATTCAATGCCCAGAAACCGGCGTTGTGCCGAGTCAGACCATATTCTAACTCAGGATTTCCAAGTCCAATAATAAGTCTAATTTCATCCAATCTTTGGATCTAAAAAATTATTGTTTTTCTTCAGCTTTTTCTGCATCAGTGTCAGTAGCATCATCATCTTCGGACTCGGCTGTCTCGTCAACAACATCCTCAACCACCTTAGGTTTAACTGCGGTTGCTATTACAGGATCGTCTTGTCCATGAGAAACCAGCATAACCCCTTCGGGGAAAGTAATTTCACTCACGTGAATTGAGGTTCCAATTTCAATGGAAGATAAATCAACCTCAATAAACCCTGGTAAATCTTTAGGTAAACAAGTAATTTCAATTTCCGTCATTACATGTGACATAAGTCCTCCGGATAATTTTACCGCAGGACTGTTTTCTTCCCCTATGAAGTGCAAAGGTATCTTGGTATGAAGTTTCTTTTTTTCATCAACTCTTTGAAAATCAACATGAGTAATTTTTTGTTTGTAAGGATGAACTTGAAAATCTCTAAGAAGAACTTTTTCAGTTTTTCCACCTACTTCTAAATCAAGTATAGACGAATGAAAAGACTCTACATCTAGAGCTAATTTGATTGAATTATGATCAAGTTCTATATTTTTTACATCTTTACCGGCACCATAGACAATTGCAGGTACTTTACCCGACCTACGTAATTTTTTTGATTTGCTTGACCCAGCAAGTGCTCTTTCTTTCGCATTAACATGTGTAACAACAGACATTTACAACTCCTAAAAATGAAGAATTTCATTATATTATGAGAATAAAATATTTTCATGCATTTTTTTTTAACTCAAGAAAAGTGAGCTAACTGAATCGGATTTTGAAATTCTCAAAATTGTCTCAGCTAATAGGCCGGAGCATGAGATCTGCTTAATTTTTTCACAGGTACTGGATGATTTTGAAAGTGGTATTGTATCGGTAACTACTAATTCATCAAGAGCTGAATTGTCAATTTTGTTTACTGCATCTCCAGAAAGTACAGGGTGAGTACAATAAGCCAAAACTTTTGAAGCACCATGGTCTTTTAGAGCTTTTGCTGCTCTGGTAAGTGTTCCAGCGGTATCAACAACGTCATCCATAATTAGACATGGGCGATTGTTAACATCACCAATAATGTTCATAACTTCCGATTCGTTTGCTCTAGCTCTTCTTTTATCGATTATTGCCAGGTCTGTATTTAATTCTTTCGCAAAAGCTCTGGCTCTTACAACTCCTCCAACATCAGGAGAAACAACAACAGGATCTTTAAAATCGTTTTTACAAATGTCACCCAATAATATTGGAGTTGCATATATATTATCTACTGGAATGTCGAAGAAACCCTGAATTTGATCAGAGTGCAAATCCATAGTTAAAATTCTATTTACCCCTGCAGACTCCAGCATATTAGCAATAACTTTTGCACTAATTGGAACACGAGACGACCTTACTCTTCGATCCTGTCTTGCATAACCAAAATAAGGAATAGCTGCCGTAATCCTTCCAGCAGAGGAGCGTCTGAGAGCATCAACAATAAGCATGATTTCCATTAAATTGTCATTGGCTGGGTAGCATGTAGATTGAAGAACAAAAATCTCTTTCCCTCTAACATGCTCTAGAATTTCTACAGCTATCTCACCGTCAGAAAACCTTGTAACTTGCGCTCTTCCAAGTCCGGTTAGAAGATTTTTAGCAACAGCTTCTGCTAAATTAATATTGGCTCTGCCTGTAAAGATCATCGTTTCTTCAGACAGATTATTATTAGATTCTGGCAATCTATCAATCATTTCAAATCACTTTTTTAAAAAAGGACTGGGGTGGAAGGACTCGAACCCTCGCATGCCGGAATCAAAATCCGGTGCCTTAACCAACTTGGCTACACCCCAATGATAAAATACAAAAATTAAAGTAACTCAATAATATAATTCTGGCAAATAAATACTATTAAAATTCTCAATACAAAATTCATTTTCTAATTTTTTTCTTTAACCACTTTTCTACTGAAGGAAAAACAAATTTTTCAACATCACCACCTAACATGGCTATTTCTCTTACGATGCTTCCAGAAATAAATTGATATTGTTCTGAAGGTGTCAAAAAAACTGTTTCCACGTCAGGTAACAAATATCTGTTCATACCAGCCATTTGAAATTCATATTCAAAATCAGATACAGCTCTTAGCCCTCTAATAACAACTGATCCATTATTCTCTCTAATAAAATCTTTCAATAAACCTTGGAAACCAAGAACTTTGACTGAAGTGTTATGACCAAGAACCTCACTAGCAATTTTAATGCGTTCTTGTAAATCAAAAAATGGCGACTTGGTCTTACTCTCAGCCACTCCAACAACAACTATATCGAAAAGTTTACAAGCTCTTCGAACAAGGTCTTCGTGCCCTCGCGTCATTGGATCAAAAGTTCCAGGATAAATAGCAGTAGTTGTCATTGTTTTAAATAAAACATTTACGTTATTTAAAATTTTCATTCTATAGTTATTAAATGATATCTTACAGAACCACTTTTTCCTGAGCAAACAATTTTGTAACCCAATGAAATACAAAAATCAGAAACTTTTTTTTCACTTTCAATATATATCAATCCATCGTTGTTTATGAAATTTATCACCAATGGTAATACCTTTTCTAGCATATTGCTTTCAAAAGGTGGATCGAGAAAAATTAAATCAAAAATTTGGTTGCGATTTGAACGCAACCATTCAAATGCGTCTTTACATTGGATATTAATATTTTTGAATTCATCAACATCTGAAATAAAACTTTGGATTTGTTTTACTGCAACTATGTTGGATTCGACCAGCTGAACTTCTTTAGCTCCTCTTGAAGCTGCCTCTATTCCTAAAGCTCCACTTCCACTAAAAAGATCTAAAACACTTGCATCGGACAAACTTAGTCTTGTACTGATCCAATTGAAAACTGTTTCTCTTACACGGGAAGGTGTTGGACGAAGACTACTGTAGTCTAATACATTTAAAGATTTTCTTTTCCATCTTCCACCAATGATTCGAATCATTGTTTTTGTTAGTCTTTATTTCCAACAACTACTAAACTTAGATTATTCAAATCCAACTTATCTATTAAAACTTTTTTTACGTCAGCTAATGTAACTGCCTGAACTCTTAAAGTCCAATTTTCAAGGTAATCTAAAGGCAAATCGTAAAAAGCAATTTGTGACAAATTTTCTAAAAGCTTAAAATTAGAATCAAGTCTCAAAGCAAAACCCCCAATTAAACCCTTCTTCGCATTTTCCAATTCAAAAGTAGTAGGTCCTTTTTTGATAAACTCCCTTAAAGTTTCTGAAACTACCTGAATAGCAACATCAGCATTATTTTTTCCAGTTTGCAATGCTACAAAAAAAGGTCCTTCTTGTTTTAAAAGACGAAAGGCAGAAAAAACACTGTATGATAACCCCCTTTTTTCCCTGATTTCCTCGGTCAATCTAGAACCAAAACCACTTCCACCAAGAATATGATTCGCAACCAACATAGGAAAAATATTATCAGTTTCGTGTCTAGCTAGGATAGGAAGTCCGATCCAAATATGACTTTGACCAGCTGGATGAGAAATCCTTTTGGTTGAACTCCCACCTTTAGTAACTGCGGGCAAAATTAAAGGAAACTCTATGTTATGTTCAAAATCATTAGTAATTGATTCGTTTGGAATAGACTCGGTAATACCATTGACTAGTTTTTTCGCATCGTTAATGTCAATATCACCAACTATTGAAATGGTCATTCGTTTTGGTATCCAAAAGGTTTGGTGAAAACTTTTCAAACCGTTTTTGGTTATAGATCTTACTGAATCAACAGAAATTGATCTACCATAAGGGTGGTCAGGATACATTAATTTCCAAAGATTTCTAGTTGCTAATGATTGTGGTTTAGTAAGAGATTCTTCCAATCTTGAAATTGTGAAATTTTTTTCTCTTTCTAAAATATCCTCATTAAATTCTGGAAATGATAGGGTGTGGGCAATGAACTTTGTGATGGGTTTCCTGATTTCATCGTCAGATAAAAATCTAAACCTCAATGAAGTTCTATCTTTACCATTACTACTAGATTTTACCATGGCCATCTTTGCAATAAATTGAAGTATTTCTTCCTCCGTCATATGAGGTTCATTTTTAAATTTTGATAACCCCTTAAATATCATAGAATTAGTCATAGAAGACAAACCTTCTAGACCAACAGGGTCCCACCTACTCCCAGCATCAATGTCAATTGCAATATCAATTACAGGAATTGAATCTACTTGAAACATCATTGCCTTAACCCCTGATTCAGTCTCCCAAGAATTAATTTTTGGTGCAAGAGATGAACTATATAGTTCTTTTTCGTTAGCAGGATTATCAGCTAATGCAAAAAAAGGTACTAAGCATGAAAACATCAAGAATATAATCTTAAAGGATATATATTGATGAAAAGATAAAATTTTTTCTTGGTTATTTTTCACAGATGTAATCACCTATAGTCTATTTAGATTGAGATGAGATGCCAATTGGTTCGAATTCTAAAACTGTCAGGTTGTCATCCTTAAACACTTTTTTTCCAGCATTTTTTATATCTTCGCTGGATAGTGAAGCCAACATTTCAAGCCAATCATCAGAATCAGTTAATGGTCTACCAGCACCTGTCAGCATAGCAGCTTCCCGAACCATGCTCATAAGAGAGTCTTGTTGAAACACTTGCTCAGCTCTTGCTTGTCTTTTCAATATCTCCAATCTTTCATCAGTGACACCCTCCCGAATAATCTCTTTTAGCTCATAGTCAATTTCACTCTCTAGCTCTTGAAGACCAACTGAGGGTGATGGGGTAGCCTCAATTACAAAATAACCTGGGGCTCGAGACATCCAGCTACTTCCAGAAGAAATACTTATAGCTTTTCTATTCTCTCTAACCAGCTTTCTTACTAAAATACCTGTGTCATTATCACTGACTAAAGAGCTCAAAACTCCCAGGGCTAAAACATCTCTAGCAACTTTATTAGAATAATTAAGAGGACCTGATTTTTCAGAAATAACTGGAGCTTTCCATAGTTTGATCAGAAATTTATTTTTCGCAGGAGCTTTTATAAGTAGTCTTCGATGGCCGATTTGTTTTGGTTCTAACTGAGGCTTTCTTGCAGGTAAAACACTTTTTTCAGCACCTCCATAAAGCTCTTGTGTTAATTCAAGAATCTCATTTGGATTAATATCACCTGCAATGATAATTGTTATATTATTTGGCGCATACCAATCCTTATACCATCTTATGGCGTCTCCAGTGGTCAAATTTTCAATATCGTTCCTCCAACCAATGATTGGTCTTCTGACTGGAGATGCAACAAAGGATTGAGCCAATAATGCCTCATAAGCCAACCCCTTGGGGTTATCATCAGTACGTAAAAGTCTTTCCTGCAGTACAACTTTCCTTTCTTTTTCGAAATCTTCATCATCGATTATCAAGTTTTGCATTCTGTCTGCTTCAAGTTTCATGACTTCTTTAATTGAATCTTTATGAACTTGTTGATGATATCCGGTCATTTCTTTTGAGGTGAATGCATTATCTCTACCTCCTAGAAGATTAATTCGCCTGCTGAACTCACCCTCTTTCATATTTAAAGTTCTTTTAAACATCATATGTTCTAAAACGTGAGCAACTCCAGACTTTCCGTCAACTTCGTCTAAAGATCCAACATTAACTATTGCCATCTGAACTGCAGTTGGTGCTCTTTTATCCTGATACACTATGAGTCGAAGTCCATTTTCTAATTTTGTGTCAATAGCTGGCTTAGACACATATGCATGGGTAGGATAGTAAAAACAACTAAAACAAACTAGACTAAATAATATATTTTTAAACATGGTTCTTATCCCTGACAATTCAAGCTCAAATAACACTTATCCGACTTACTAAATTATGGATAGTTTCAAAAAAAAAAAACACTTAGATCAGTCCAACGCTTCCAAAAGAATTTGGACTAGTTTAACAGCCTCCAGAAAAAATTTTTTTGGGTTATTTACAAAATCTGATATCAAAAGTTCATGGTTTGAGGAAGTTGAAGAATCTCTAATTTGCGCAGATGTTGGTCCAAAACTTTCTCAGGAGATTACAAAAAGCTTAGAACTTAAAATTAATGAAAATAAAAATTGTAAAGATCAAGATTCAGCAAAAAATATACTAACTCAGATAATCAAAGATAAGTTAAATGCTCTAAAAGTGGAGAATAAATTTAGCTCATCTCCGACAGTCATAATTGTAGTTGGAGTTAACGGTAGTGGGAAAACAACTACCATTGGTAAGCTGGCTCACTTTCTTAAAAAGAATCAAAAAAAAGTTATATTGGGTGCTGCAGATACTTTCAGAGCTGCTGCTCAAGAACAACTAATTCATTGGGGGGAAAAGAATAATATTCCAGTTGTTTTCCAGATGAATGGAGATCCAGGTGCCATTGCTTTTGACAGCACTAAAGCTGCTATAGCTCGTAAATCGGATGTTTTGCTAATTGATACGGCTGGTAGGTTACCGACTCAGTTACATTTAATGGATGAATTAAGAAAAATTAAAAAAGTAGTTTCTAAAGCATTAACTCGTGGCCATTGTCATGTTTTTCTCACACTTGACGGAGGTACTGGTCAAACTGCATGCAAACAAATTGAAGCATTTCATAATGCTTTAGATCTAAGTGGATTAATTATTACAAAACTAGATGGATCTGCAAAAGGTGGAATGCTTTTAGCACTTGGGGAAAAATTTGAAATTCCAGTTAGGTTTGTTGGTTTAGGAGAGGGGCTTGACGATTTGCAAGAATTTGACCCATCTGCATGCACAACAGCCTTAATCGGCGAAATATAAATTTAGTTTTTAACGCAATCAACAAAGTATTCAGTTATTCCTGAGCTGCTTTTTTTTGAAACTAAACCGTGTATATCAGCTCCGAAGCCTGGAAATCTATTATTAAATTCTTTTGCAAAATTTAAATACTCTACGATAGTTTTGTTAAATCTTTCACCTGGAACTAAAAGAGGAATACCAGGTGGATATGGAGTTAAAAGGCTAGTGGTAATTCTCCCTTCTAACTTATCTAGTGGCACCCTATCAGTATTTCTTCTGGAAACTGATGAAAATGCATCTGCAGGCTTCATAGCAGGTTCCATGTTAGACAGATACATTTTTGTTGTAAGTTTTGCAATATTGTTTTCCTTGTAAGTATCATGCAACTGCTTGCACAAATCTCTTAAGCCGACTTTTGCATAATTTGAATGGTCAGCACAAAATTCTGGTAACACTCTCCACATTGGTTGATTTTTATCATAATCATCTTTAAATTGTTGTAATGCAGTCAAAAGAGTATTCCATCTACCTTTTGTTATCCCAATGGTGAACATAATAAAAAAAGAATAAAGACCTGTTTTTTCAACTATTACTCCGTGCTCTGACAAATACCTAGTAACAATTGAGGCTGGTATTCCTTGCTTACCAAAATCCCCATTCATATTAAGTCCGGGTGTAACAATTGTAGATTTTATCGGATCCAACATGTTGAAATTTTGCTCTAAATTTCCAAATCCATGCCATTTTTCATTTGGCTTGAGTATCCAATGCTCTCTATGGGCCATTCCATCGCTGTCGGTCTCAATTACCTCCGGACCCCAGACTTTGAACCACCATTCACTTTTCCCAATTTCTTTTTCTACTTTTTGCATTGCTCTTCTAAAATCAAGAGCCTCAATAATTGATTCTTCAACTAGGGCTGTCCCTCCTGGAGGTTCCATCATCGCTGCTGCTACATCTAAAGAGGCAATAATTGAGTATTGCGGGCTAGTAGATGTATGCATTAGATAGGCTTCGTTAAAAAGATTATGGTCGAATTGATTGGACTTAGAATCTTGAACTAGTATTTGAGATGCTTGAGACAGTCCAGCCAGTAATTTATGAATAGACTGGGTGGAAAAAATAATTGAGTTTTTTGCTCGTGGCCGATTTTTTCCTATGGCGTGCATATTCGAATAGAAATTATGAAATCCTGCATGAGGAAGCCAGGCCTCGTCAAAATGCAATGTTTGTATTGAATCACCAAGTATTTTTTTGATCATCTCGACGTTGTATAAGATTCCGTCATAGGTACTTTGAGTTAAAGTCAAAATTTTGGGGAATGACTCTCCAACAACTTTTGTTTTATTTAAAGCCTCAAAAGCAATCGGATTTTGTTTGATTTTTTCAAGAATATTTTCAGGCTTAAATTCTTCTAGTGGTATTGGTCCAATAATTCCCAAATTGTTTCTTGTAGGTATTAAGAACACTGGAATAGCTCCAGTCATAGTAATAGCATGCAGAATGCTTTTATGGCAGTTTCTGTCAACAACTACAATGTCGCCAGGTGATACTGAGGCGTGCCAAACAACCTTGTTAGAGGTAGAAGTTCCATTTGTTCCAAAAAAACAATGATCAGCATTAAAAATCCTAGCAGCGTTTATCTCAGATTCTACTACTGGGCCCGTATGATCAAGAAGTTGACCCAATTCTTCCACAGCATTGCAAACATCAGCCCTCAACATGTTTTCACCAAAAAATTGATGAAACATTTGTCCGACAGGGGATTTCAGAAATGCTACCCCACCTGAGTGGCCAGGACAGTGCCAAGAATAAGACCCGTCTTTAGCGTAGTGAACTAATGCTCTAAAAAAAGGAGGGGCTAACGAATCAAGATAAGATCTTGCTTCTCTAATTATATGCCTTGCCACGAACTCGGGTGTGTCTTCAAACATGTGGATGAATCCATGCATTTCTCTTAAAACATCATTAGGTATGTGTCTAGATGTACGAGTTTCTCCATATAGGTAAATTGGCATCTCATTATTACGAAAACGTATTTCCGAAACAAATGCCCTGATACTTTTTAATGCTGACGCAGTATCATCCTCTGATCCGTCACCAAACTCCTCGTCATCAATTGACAAAATGAATGCTGAGGCTCTAGATTGTTGTTGTGCAAACTGGGTTAAATCTCCATAACTGGTTACGCCCAAAACTTCCATTCCCTCATTTTCAAGAGCTTCAGCAAGTGCTCGAACACCAAAACCGGAAGTGTTCTCAGAGCGAAAATCTTCATCTATTATTACAACGGGAAATCTAAATTTCATAATTTTTATGTTATTTTATATTTGAAAATAATAAGCTAAAAATGTGTTTTTTTTAATAAGTTAGCCAATTTTTTCTAATCTAATGAAAAATTTTAGAACTTGTTCTATAATTAGCAGTCAATACTAATGAGTGCTAAGATTTATTGTTTAAATTAAGGTTTAATTAATGAATAGAACAAGAATGTTAACTACTGCTTTCGAATCTCCAGGTTCTGATATAAGCGCATATATTTCTTCTGTGCATCAATTTCCACTTCTATCAGCAGAAAGAGAACTTGAGCTTGCAAATCGACTACAAAAGGAACAAGATCTTGAAGCAGCTAGAGAGCTTATACTCTCTCATTTAAGAGTTGTTGTATCTGTATCAAGACAGTATTTGAACTATGGTCTTTCTCAGGGAGACATTATTCAGGAGGGTAATATCGGTCTTATGAAAGCAGTTAAGAGATTCGACCCAAGCAGGGGAGTAAGACTCTTTTCATTTGCTATACACTGGATAAAAGCCGAGATTAATGAGTACGTGCTTAAAAACTGGAAAATAGTTAAAATTGCAACCACTAAGGCTCAGAGAAAACTATTTTTCAACCTCAGATCTCAAAAAAATAAGTTAGGAACGGATACTAATTTGAACTCTGATGAAGTTAGTTCAATAGCCAAAACACTTAACGTTAGTAAAGATGAAGTAATTGAGATGAATCACAGGTTAGTATGCTCAGACTCATCATTAGAGGGAGTGAATGGTGCTTGCGGCCCAATTGATTTTTTAGCTAGTGAAGGCGATGATCCATTAACTCTTATAGGTAACTTTCAAGAGTCTTCCTACAGAACTGATTTATTGAAAGCTGCAATTCTTAAATTAGACAAAAGAAGTCAAATAATCATCTCAGAAAGGTGGCTTAAAACTGATGAGGGTGAGAAACCCAAAACCTTGAAGCAGCTTTCATTTGAACTTGGAATTTCTGCTGAAAGGGTTAGGCAAATAGAGACATCTGCGCTAAATAATTTAAAAAATGCATTAAAAAATGATTTTGACTAATATACGTATGATGACATTAGGTACTGTATTCCCCTATCAATTATTAATGCCGCAAAAATGTAAGTAAGATAATTTATTGAGTATTTGAAATGTTTTATAGCCAATTCTTCAGAATAATCATTGTACAGATCAATACTTAATTTTATGAAAAAAAGTCCTGTCCACAGTGCAACAGACAAGTAAAAAAGACCACTCATTCCGATTGCTGTAGGTAACAGTGAACATCCAAATAACAGAAAAGTATATAAAAGAATTTGAAGCCTGGTAAATTTTGATCCGTGTGTTATTGGAAGCATAGGTAAACCTGAACGCTCATAATCATCACTTCTGTAAAGTGCAAGAGACCAAAAGTGAGGAGGTGTCCAAATAAATATTATTAAAAATAAAATCCATGCCTCAGGTGCAGCTGTACCCGTAACTGAAGTCCAACCTAGAACTGGAGGCATTGCACCGGAAGCACCCCCAATAACGATATTTTGTGGAGTTAGTGGTTTTAGTAAGATTGTATAAAAAAAAGCATAGCCTGCAAAAGTAATTAGAGTTAACCATGCGGTTAAGGGATTTACGAAAACAAGCAATAACCAAAAACCAGAGACACCTAAAATGGATGAAAATAAAATTGTTTGCGTGGATGTCAAAGATCCAGTAGGGAGTGGTCTCCAAGCTGTCCTGGCCATTTTAGCGTCAATTCGCTGTTCTACTAAACAGTTAACTGCCGCTGCTGAACTTGCGACTAATGTAATACCCAGTAAAGCAATAAATAAAACAGAATATGAAACAGATTTGGGTAAAGCCATAACCATACCAATTAAAGCGCAAAATACTATTAAAAGATTTACCTTGGGTTTGGTTAGAGCTAAGTATTGTGCAAAGTTTGAAGATTGGTTAACAGCTGTTGTCATATTACTAACCAATCCTGGATACTTTTAATAATCTTGATAAATCTTTGTAGATTCTTTTTGGATCCGGATCTGGAGGAAACTTCATTATAAATAGTCCTCGCGGATCGACTAACCACAAGCCTTCCTTAATTGAATCACTCGAGGTTTTGAAGCCTTTGCTTTTTAAAAGATCTAAATTATTCTTATCAGAATTAATAATTCTTAGACCCCAAGTTCCGTCGAATCTTTCTAATCCGTTTTCACTGCTTAATATTTCATCATCTGGAATCAGCCAAACTCTTTCTATTCTTGATCTATTTTTTCCAGTCATTAATCTTACCTGACGCATAATATATAGTTCCTTTTCGCAGATTGCATTGCAAGAAGCATTGCCAATTCTAACTAATAACCACCTTCCACGAAAATCACTTAAAGAATTTAAATTATTTTTTTTAACAAAAGTATTGTTTGAGTCTACCAATTCTAGAAAAAAACTCTCAGCTTTGGGTTTTAATTCAAGCTTCAGATTTAAATCAGACAAGTTAACCGGGTTATCAACAAGAGCTCCATAATTAATTCTGCCCTCGGGTCTAAAAAAATAGTAAGCAAAAGACGAAGCTATAACAGGTGATATACAAACAAGCACGATTAGCCAAAAAACAAAATTTTTATTTTTAATCCCTCACTCCTCCAAGACGCCAAGCAAAAAAAATCGCCAAACAACTTAATAAGAACCACTGTACTGCATATCCTAAATGTTTGCTAACATCAACCTTTACTTTTGGTATTGATCTAATCAATCCATCGGAAGTCTTTGATGTTTGCCAAAGTATAAAAGGCCAAACTATGTCAAAATCTAATGATTTTTGACTTTCTAGTAATTGATAGAGTGAACTCCAATCAATATTTTGCCAAAGACGACCATTTCTTAAGATAGATAAATCTGAAGTAAGTTCTATTCTTTTCATCAGATCGATATGGGCAATGCCTTCTATTTCCACTATGTCCTTGATTTCGTATGGTAAGTACTTTTTTCCATCAATAAATTTTTTACTTTTCTCAATAAAACCCGGTGGCTTAATACCCCAACCTCTATTTACCCATAGTATGCTGTCATTTTCTTTAAGTTTGAGAGCTGACAAAACATGAACTCCTGACGTAGCATTATGACTTCTGTTATCAAGATATATTGTAGTATTAGGCACCCAATAACCTAAAACTTTTATTCTTCTTTGATCCCAGTTTTGCGCATCTAGCGAATTTATTTTTGTAAACTCACTATTTAAGCTTAAAATTTCTTTGCCTCTTTCTGATTTTTTTTCAATAAAATTTTTTTTCTCTACTGCTCTAGATATCTGCCAAAAAGACAAAGAAATAGCAGTTATAGCTAAAAAAATCATAAAAAATACGCCTGAATATTTTTTTTTTTGAGATCTTATATAAGGTGAATTTTTCATTAAATTAAATTTAATTTAAAACGTACGATTTATGTGTCAAGATTAAGATTTTGCATATTATGTTTAAAGTTATTGTAATCATTGGATTTATACTTATAATTTTCAATCTTGGGCACGCTCTTTTTAACATGATTGGCTCGAAAAGTGAATCAAAAAAAGTAGTAAGGTCGCTAGCTTTGCGTGTACTTTTTTCAATCATTTTATTCGTACTGATTTTGATCTCGAATTACTTTGGGCTAATCGAGTCTACGGGAATTCCTGTATAAAAAAATTTGTTTTTTATAGCCAATAGACAAGTACGTATAAACCGAGCCAAACAACATCAACGAAATGCCAATACCATGCTGCACCTTCAAAACCAAAATGCGCTTTTGGTGAAAAATGTCCTTTGGCGTAACGTGCCCAAACCACTAGCAACATAATCGCACCCAAACAAACATGGAATCCATGAAATCCTGTTAGTAAATAAAAAGTGGAACCGTAGATCCCAGAAGAAAGTTTGAGATTAAGATCCGAGTAGGCATGAATATACTCGTAAGCTTGAAACCCAACAAAAGTAAAACCAAGAAGTAGAGTCATACCAAGCCATAGTAATACTCCCGATCTTTCATCTTCTCTTAATTTATGGTGAGCTATTGTAAGCGTTACGCCAGATGATAGAAGAAGTGCTGTATTTATTGTAGGAACCCAGAAAGGCCCCATGGTCTGAAATTTCTCAAAAACACCTTCAGCAGGGCCTTTGTGAGGCCAACTATCAACAAAATCAGGCCACAAAAAAGATGTATGATTTAAATCTCCAAGAAGTGGCAAAGTGATTATTCTTGCGTAAAATAGTGCACCAAAAAAAGCTGCAAAAAACATTACTTCGCTAAAAATGAACCAACCCATTGACCATCTAAAACTAGCATCTACATTACCTCCATATTTGCCACCTTCTGACTCAGATGCAACTTGGGCAAACCAACCAAAGAACATATATGCAAGTATTAAACAACCAACGAGTAAACTAATTTCGGAATACTGTACACTATTCACAATCCCAGCAGCACCAAACATAGTGAAAACCATCGCAATTGAACCAACTGCTGGCCATTTACTTGGCTCGGGTACATAATAACTAGAATCGTTTATTGCTGAACTCATTTAAATTCCTTCATCAAAATACTTAATGAACTTCTAAACTATAGACTCCATAATTAATATCAAAAATAAAATAACATTGTAACTCCAATATTTCCTTAAAGCATATATGCATGAAATTTAAGATGAAGCATCTAGTTCGTTCTCACTTTTTTTTACTCTCTTCTAAAAAAGCCTAGAATAAAGTAGTCATCACTGTAAATATATTAATATTCTATACTGAAATTTAGAAATCATTAAATGCGTTAGTAATTTCAAAAAAAGTATAACTCATTGTTATGTTTGTGATCTCCGCTGGAAGATTAGGATCAAGTAAAAAAACCACCGGAAAATCTTTTGTTTCTTTTCCCTCTAGTCTTTGCTGTTTAAAGCAGAAACACTCAATTTTTTTCAAAAATCCAGATGCTTGAAGAGGAGCATAGCTAGGAATAGCTTGACCAGAAATAGGATTACTCGAAGGATTAGTAATCTCAAAGTCAACTGTTATTAACTCACCGGGGTGAATGCTGACAAAAGAATTTTTTGGTTTGAAAACCCAAGGACCATGGGAATTAGAATCAAATTCCACAATCACTGTCCTAGATTTATCAACTTGAGTATTATTTAAATATTTTTCAATATCATTAACATCGGTTTTTTCTCTAGCGGCTAAGACATTTATACCTGTTACTTCGCAAATGGCTTCATAAAATGGCACGAGCATGAAACCAAAACCGAACATAACAATCGTCATCAAGAACAACTTAAAGAAGGTTCTATTTTTATCGCCAGTTAAGGTAACATCCGAAACTGTATCTTTTTCGGAACTCATGAAGGGAAGAAAATAAATTTCAAAATTATACCAATGAAGAAAACAACCGCCACAGATAAAAGAGTGAGAGCGGTTCTAATGTTGTTAGGCGCTCCCACCGATTTTTCCTCTAAATTACCTGTCAGCAATTTTGTGAGTTGGTGGAGTCTCAAAAGTGTGAAAAGGGGCCGGTGAAGGAACTGTCCACTCTAAACTGACACCATCGTTTCCATCCTTAGTTTTCCAAGGATCGGGCCCAACTTTTTCACCACCATTTATACATTTGATAACACAATATAAAAAAACTAGTTGTGCAAATCCAAAACCGAAGGCTCCAATTGATGCAAGCATATTAAAGTCTGCAAATTGCATAGGGTAATCAGCGTACCTTCTTGGCATTCCAGCTAAGCCTAAAAAATGCATTGGAAAAAATGTCACATTGAAAAAAATCATTGATAACCAAAAGTGGGTCTTACCCAAAAATTCGCTGTACATATTTCCTGTCCACTTTGGAAGCCAATAATATACACCAGCAAATAATGCAAATAGAGAACCAGCGACTAAAACGTAATGGAAATGTGCAACCACATAGTATGTGTCATGAAGCTGAATATCAAGTGGAGCGACAGAAAGTATAATTCCAGTGAGTCCCCCAATTGTGAATACAACTATGAAGCCGATAGCAAAGAGCATTGGAGTCTCAAAAGTCATTGAGCCTCTCCACATTGTTGCTAACCAATTGAAAATTTTAACCCCAGTGGGGACTGCTATAAGCATGGTCGCATACATGTAAAAAAGTTGACCAGTTAAAGGCATTCCAGTCGTAAACATATGATGAGCCCAAACTACGAAGGATAAAATTGCAATCGACGCGGTAGCGTAAACCATCGAGGTATAACCAAACAGTCTTTTCCTAGTAAAAGTTGGAATAATCTCCGAGACTATTCCAAAGGCAGGTAAGATCATAATGTATACCTCAGGATGACCAAAGAACCAAAAAATGTGTTGATACATAACAGGATCACCACCACCAGCTGCGTTGAAAAAAGAAGTTCCAAAATGACGATCAGTTAATACCATTGTTATTGCACCTGCTAATACAGGCATTACAGCAATCAATAGATATGCAGTTATTAACCATGTCCAAACAAACAATGGCATTTTCATTAACGTCATACCAGGTGCACGCATATTAAGAATTGTTGTTACGATATTGATTGAACCCATTATTGATGAAGCCCCAAGAATATGGATAGCGAATATAGCTAAATCCATGCCCAAACCCATTTGTATAGATAGTGGGGCATATAAAGTCCATCCTGCTGCTGTTGCACCACCTGGAACAAAGAAAGACGCCATCAGCAAAAGTGCTGCAGGGATTACAAGCCAGAAACTTAGATTATTCATTCTCGCAAAGGCCATATCTGGAGCACCTATTTGCAAGGGAATCATCCAGTTAGCGAAGCCAACAAAAGCTGGCATTATTGCTCCAAATACCATTATTAGACCATGCATTGTTGTTAATTGGTTAAAGAGTTCAGGTTGAACAACCTGCAAGCCCGGCTGGAAAAGCTCAGCCCTAATTCCGAGAGCTAGAACCCCACCAAGAAGAAGCATGCTAAAACTAAACCAAAGATACATTGTTCCAATATCTTTATGATTTGTTGCAAAAAGCCACCTTCTCCAACCTTGTGGATGATGATCGTGGTGATCATCTGCAACGTGACCTTGAGGATCAAGAACAGCACTCATTACAAACCTCCTTGTTGATCAACATCTGTTGATAGTTTTGATAACACATCATTTTTTGGATCTATATTATAAACTTCATTACTAGCAATACCGTCTTTTTGCGTTGAAACCCAAGAGCTGTAATCGTCAGCAGATACAACTTTAAGTGTTATGGGCATGAAAGCATGATCCTTACCACAAAGTTCAGAGCATTGACCTGTGTAAGTTCCAATTTTGGTTGCCTTAAACCAAGAATCTCTTACGAACCCAGGTATTGCATCTTGCTTTACACCCACTGCTGGCACTGACCAAGCATGTATTACATCATTAGCAGTTATAACTACTCTGACTTTTTTGTCAACTGGAACTACAAGAGCATTGTCAACTTCGACTAAATAATTATTAGTTTTGGGTGACTTATTAATTCTTTGATCGTATGGGGTGACAAGAGTTTGATAAAACTTTATTCCTTCGCCTTCGCCTCTTAAATATTCATAGCCCCACTTCCATTGATATCCAGTTACTTTAATTGTTATATCGGCGTTCGTAGTATCTTTTTGAGCCATAACTAAAGGAGTTGCATAAATACCTATACCTATAACAATTAGAAGAGGAATCGCTGTCCAAGCTATTTCAATAGTTGTACTCTCGTGGAAATCTGCAGGTTTAAAACCCTTGGATTTCCTATGTGCGTAAATTGAATAAAACATGAAGCCAAATACTACAACGAAAATAACTAAGCAAATTCCCATCAAAACCCAATGTACGATGTGGAGATCGGCAGCCATAACACTTGCAGGCTCACGTAAGTTGTACTTAGTGGTTAAATCATTAGCAGCAAATAATGTATTTGAAAAGAAAATGGACAATGATAAAAGTGTAGTTTTTAAAATTGAAGAGCTAGTTTTATTTAAACTTTTAAATTGTAAAAATTTATTCATAAGAAACCTTTAATTTCATCGAAAAATAATTTCCTTCTTTTTTCAGTTACAAATTGACCAACTTTTAACTCAGTACTACCAAATTTAAAAAGTACAAGTCCTTTGCCTTTGTTTTTTTTAAAATAAGGAACTGCCCAACAGCGAGGAATTTTAGTGAATTTCGTCGTTCCTCCAATTTCTGACTCAACGCATATATCACTTTTGGTCAAAATCACACGCTCAAAATCAGTTGCATGACGTGAATATACAAAAAAAGCAATGCAAAGGCCCAAAAGCTCTAAACACACAAAAGGCAAAATTACCCAAATTCCATTAAAAGCCCATGCCATCCCAATTAAAAATGAAAGAAAACCAACGAAAATTAAAGAACTTGCAAACTGTCGAGGACTTAGGGTGCAATTTTTTCTTAAAATCCATTCTTTATTAATTTCATTTATTTTCATCACATTGATTGACATATTACCTTACGTAAAGTTTCTTTGCAGTTAGCAACACCAATTTTTTTTTATTAATTAAGGGATATCCCTAACAAAAATTGTAAACAAAAAGTCAACTAAAAAATTTTATTTTCTTTTCTTTAATAAAAAAATCTTCATTACTATTTTTTTTGGTTAAAGGATTTTCACTAGTTTTTTGTTTTTTCCAAGCATGTCCATAGATCATCTCAAACTCTAGGGTTACAAGACCTGACGAATCTCTACATTTATCTAAAGCAAATAAGATTGATTTATACCAATTTTTTCCAGACACAATCTTGGATCTGTCAATCAAGGGATTTCCAGACAATCTTCTCAGCTCTTTCAGAGCGGACTCAGGTTTTTTATATTTGAATAAAACTTTTTCTGACGAGACAACTGCACTTTCAAAACCAACGGATCCACAAACATCGCCTAAATCATGAAGATCAATAAGGGGCAAAAAACTTTGCTTTGAAAGATTATAATCAAGTTCTTTTAAATTGTAGATAAATTCTTTGAGTGAAGTAGGCCCGAAACTTGCAAATCCAAAAAAGCCATCATGCTGAAGCAATCTATGAATTTCAATAAAAGATCTTTCTAAATTTTCTGTCCATGGGATCGTAGCCAATGATTCAACATAGTCGAAACTTTGATCAGGAAAACAAAAACAATTGAAAGTGTTGGGAAAAACTATTTTTTTTTTCCTATTTATTAATGGTAGTAGTTTTCTTATTATCTTGAGAAATTCATTTTTATTTACATCATTCTCCTCCTGCGATAAAAATGAGCCACAAATCCAATTACATTTTTTAAAAATACCCTTGCTTGGTTTTTCCTTTGATTTGGGAAATATATCAATTGAAAATGCTTTTTTTGGAGCAAGATTAATGCAGTTAAGACTTTGATAGTATACTTTTTCAAGTTCAAGCAGAAAAGGATGTCTAATAAGGTTGGATCGTTCCTTTCTAAGCATTTGAACTTCCAAAGCTTTTTTATCTAATTTATCTATTTCTTTATTACTGTTAATCACCATGATAATATTACTAAAAGTTATAAATTTTCATCAGAAAAATCCCTCGATAATAAATTTTTTAGAACTTCTTCAGGCTTGATTTTCATAATCAGCAAGTCACATACCGCCTTCGTTATTGGCACTTCAATATTTCTTTTTTGAGCTAAATCCAATAAAAGTGGAGCAGTAGATACTCCCTCAGCAACATGTCCAAGATTTTTCAGAATTGTCTGCAAATCTTGTCCATTTGCAAGTCCAAGTCCAACTTTTCTGTTTCTCGAAAGGTTTCCAGTTGAAGTAAGTATTAAGTCTCCTAAAGCTGCCAAACCCAGGAAAGTTTCTCTCTTTGCATTTATTGCTACTCCCAATCTAGCTGTTTCGGAAAGTCCACGGGTTATCAAACTAGCTCTAGCATTTAATCCTAAATTCATCCCATCACAAATACCAGCAGCAATTGCTAAAACATTCTTCATCGCTCCAGCTAATTGAACTCCAATTAGGTCATCGCTTGAATAAATTCTCAAACCACGGCACTTAAGACTTTCGGAAACATTTCTCACTTGTTCTAAGTCATTACCTGCACATGTTAGAGCAAAAGGTAAACCGGCTGCAACCTCTTGAGCAAAACTAGGGCCTGACAATGCAAAATGTCGAGAATTTGGAAAAAACTTCTCTATTAATTGAGACGGCCAAGTTATTTGCTTTTCATGAACTAAAACACCTTTACACAACCATAGCAAAGAAGTTTCTGGTGAAATATCTACTGTTTTCAACTTTTCACATATTTCTGCTAAGGCTGATACAGGGACTGCAAAAACTATTGTTTGTAATTCATTTTTTAATTTTGAAAACTCCTCACCCTTTCGTAATATTAGTTGTAAGTCCGAACTAAACCTTAATCTTTCACACAACTTGAGATTTTTTAAATATTTCTCATTAGTTTTTTTTTCAATCAAATCATCTACAAGCTTTGTATTTCTTGACCATAGAAAAACTTTTGCTGATGGATGCCCTGCAGAAATCCTGGAAGCGAAAGCTGTTCCCCAAGCACCGGCTCCTATTACAACCATTGATGACAAATAATTATTCAAACAATAATCTCATAACGAAAGTTATTTCTTTGAATCAGCTTCACCATTAATAGATGAAGAACTTGTCATATCTTCTCCATTTTTACCATTGAGTCTATCTTGCTTTTGTTGATAAAAAATTTCCCAATTTATTTCTGTCAGGTGAACGGGAGGGAAACTAGCCCTTTGTAATATGTCGGCTATATTCGCCCGTAAATATGGATACACTATGTTGGGACAAGTTATTCCCTTGAGTAAGATTAGTTGCTCTTGTGAAACATTTTTTATTTCGAAAATACCTGCTTCTTTGGCTTCAACTAGAAAACCAACTTTCTCTCCTAAATGACAAGTCACGGTACATTTAACTCCAACCTCAACCATTTTGTCTTTGAGCTCAGTGTCAAATGAATCGATTTCAAAAGATAATTTTGGCTGCGTGTTGTCTAGAAAAACTTCCGGTGCGTTTGGAATCTCAACAGATAAATCTTTAAGATACACTCTCTGTAAATGAAATACCGGAGCATCTTTTTCTTCTTCGGCCATATTTTCTCCTCAGTAAAATTGTATATAAAATTTAAAACTCTTAAAATCAAAATTTTAATTATTTAAACAAAATTTTAAGTTTTTTTTACAGGCAAACCCGCCTGTTTCCAAGCTTCAAACCCTCCATCTAAAGAAAGTACCTCTGTATACCCCTCATCTCTTAAATGCTTAGATATTTTGGACAAACCAAAACCAGATAATGAGAGAAGAATAACTGGAGTTTTTTGTCTTAAAGTTTTTGATTTTTTTTTTAATTCAGATATATTTT
>NHHF01000007.1 GCA_002171155.1 Betaproteobacteria bacterium TMED156 | reverse complement strand
TTATTTAAAAAAAAATAAATAATTTATAAAATGTGATAATTAAATTTATTTTCAATGTAAAAAATTTATGGTTAATCTTTAAAAAAATAAATACCGATTCATGCTCAAAATTTTGCTTTGCTTGAAAGTTTTATTAATTTGTTTATTGATGGCATAATTAATATCGATTCTGATATGCATGATTGAAATATGAGTATAGCAAGTTGTAATTTTATTTTATTATAATAATGCTGGAAATATCTTTATTGAACATGTTTAGTCCAAATTTTACAAAACGTAAAATCATCACATTTTTTAATAAAGTGGTCTATTTTTTATTTATTAATTCTTCTTCATAAAAAAACTCCGTCATTATTTTAAAACTTAATAATAAATATCCTAGTATTAGTAATCGGTAAACAATTAAGTTAGGATAAATAATGTTTTTAAGCATTATTAAAGTCTTTATCTTATCCCAAGTAATTTATGACTTTGAATAGATAATTGCCATTTAGGGTTATTCTTGCAAAAATCTATGGCTTTTTTTGTGTTTTCTAATGCTAACGGGCCATCCATAGGTTGGATTAGAAAATATTTAAAATCAAGATTTAAAAATTTATTAGGGTAGACACCATTTTGAGGAAAAACTAATTTTAATTCTTCACCCTTTTTTTGTATTAGCTTTGAACCATATTTTGGGCTGACACAAATCCAATCAACTATATCAGGACATGAGATAGTTCCGTTTGTTTCAACAGCAACTTCGAATTCATAAAGATGTAAAGCATCTATTAAATTTTTATCAACTTGAAGCATAGGTTCACCGCCAGTAAGAACTACAAATTTTTTAATGTTGTTTTTTTTTGGCCAGATCTCAGAAATAGTTTTAGATAATTTGTTTGCAGAATTATACTTACCACCAAGGGATCCATTGGTTCCAACAAAATCAGTATCACAAAACTTACAGATTGCATTATCTCTATCTAAAGGTTTGCCTGACCACAAATTACAGCCTGAAAAACGACAAAAAACAGCTGGTCTACCAGAATTAATACCTTCTCCTTGCAAGGTATAAAATATTTCTTTTATTTGATATGTCATATTAAAACTTTTTTATTTTTGGGTTAAAGGCATTGCTGGTCCTACAAAGTTATTTTTTAAAATAACACCACTCCCTTCAGTTTCATAAAATTCAATCCCACTAACTTCTGGTAAAACAGTTTGTGTGTTTTTGAGTATCCATTTTGCAATGCCTAATAGACTTTTATTCTCTATGTCTATATTCTCGTGTAATGGATGATGGTCTAATAAGTTAAAGATTGGCCTAAATAATTCTTTAACGTCTCCAAAATCTTTTGTCCAACCCATTACTTTATTAAGTGACGAACTTAGATTAAGTCTCAATAAAAACGTATGTCCATGTAAGCTTCCAATCTTAACATCTGGACTATCAAATTTTATAGCACTGTCAATTGTAAAGTCCTTCCAAATTTTAAATTTTTTTCCATCGAAATGAGCTCCACAGGACTCAGTTTCATATACAGACACACATGAAACACATGGTAGATTAGGTAAAATTTTTTCCCAGATCCATTTCGCTAATAATTCACTAGTTGGATTAGATAGACCCTGAATTTCATTAAGACAACTATAGTTTAACAAATTATCAATGGGCATCCATATTTTAGATAATTGCTCATAGTCTGCTAATAAATTTTGAGATTTTAGATGAACACTTGCATGAATAATTACTCTAAAACTATGTCCGTGCATCCTTCCACATTTGTGATCTTTTTCAACGTTCGGTAATTTATGTGCAGCTTCAAACTGAAATCGTTTCCATACATGCAGATTATCATCGGACCCTAGGTGAACTCCTTGATCTTTTGTGCTTTGAAGACCTGTTATTTGAATGTTCTTTTGCAAAAGGCTTTTACATTCATCTTTAACCCATTTTGCTAAATTTGCATCAGTTGGAATTTTAATAATTCTATTTAAATGAGCGTAGTCAAGGTGTTCTGTTACATTTTCTAAAGTTTTTTTTAATTTAGTATGTTCAGTACCTAATAACGAATAATTGTCTTTGGATTGAGAGATGATACTTGCCCAAAAACTGTGGCCATGTAAATTTCTACTTTTGTGCCCTTTAGGTAAAATTTCAACAGACCTAGCAGCCTCAAATCTTGATGAACCAATGAACTGAATATTTATATTTTTCATTAGTCTATTACGTTCCTACTCTTGAACTCTTTAAAACCATTTTTTCTTAGCTTGCACGCTGGACAGTAACTACATCCAAAACCCCACTCATGAATTTTAGATCTATCACCTGCATAACAAGTGTGTGTGTCCTTAATAATCAGATCAACTAATTTATTACTGCCAATTTTTTTAGCCAATTGCCAAGTTTCAGCCTTTGTAATCCACATCAGTGGTGTTTCAATTTCTACTTTCATATCAAATCCATGAGTTATTGTTGAACTCAAAGACTTGATTGTTTTATCCCTACAATCCGGGTAACCGGAGAAATCAGTTTCACACATCCCTCCAACAAGAGTGGGGATATTTCTTCTATAAGCAATTGCTGCAGCCGAAATGAAAAAGAATAAATTTCTTCCTGGAACAAAAGTATTTGGAAGCCCGTTTTCCCTTAGTTTAAATTCAATTTCATTGGTAAGTGACGAATCTCCCAGCTTGGACATAAAAGATAAATCTATTAAATGATCACAACCAAGTGTATTACCCCAATTTAATTTTATTTTCTTGATATTTTCTAAAATTAATTTTCTACAATTTATTTCAACACTGTGACGTTGGTTATATTTAAAACCGATAGTCTCTACTTTTTCATATTTCTCCAACGCCCACGCCAAGCAGGTTGTAGAATCTTGACCTCCAGAAAATAAAACTAAAGCAGACTTTGTCATAAATTTGATAGCACCTTTGTATTTTTAAAAAAGATTTAAGCATTGATATTACGCCCTGGTTAACAAGCCTACTATGATAGTCTGTAATTTGACTAATTTACTATATCATCCAGTTTTTCTTAATTAAGCACCTAACCAAATTCCCTCGTCCAGTTGTGGCGCGACAAGTTTTATGTTCTCTGGCGACTCTGCAAATCCTATTAAAGTTGCAGCCCTTGTCATATTTCCTTCATCAAATTGCTCTTTATACCAATTTATTTCACTATCCACAGGAGTTCTGTCAAGCACATTTTGATAGAGTAAATTAATAAAATCATCGTCGCTTGGATTTTCCCCATACTTTGAATTGAACTCGGGTGAGTCCATAAAATTTTTGGCTACCCGCTCTAAAGTCAAACCATTAACTTCCATGTCGTTTAAATGATACTTTACTCCAGTCATATCTGGAATTCTTGCAAACGCAGCTTGATACAATCGGTAAGCTTGTCCAGCAGGGTCTCCAGCGTCAACGTCTAATGCAAGGGTACCATCAGTAAATTCCAATCTCTCGAATCCAATCAAAGTATCCGTACCAATTTCAGAGCCAGAAATTTGGAGTGAAATATCATCATCTACCTTTTTAATTAAGTAATCATTTTTCTTGGAAGGGATGTATATTTCTGTATATATATCAGTTGAAGTAATAATCTCATTTTCAGATGAAATTACCAAAAAAAATGTATTGGCATTTTCAAAATATTCTCCGTCTTCCCATCGACCTATTTTTTCTTCGCCATTCACATAAGAATAACTTCCAATACCATCAAATTTACCATCTTTATATTCGCCAACATATGTGTCTCCATTAGAGAAGAAAAAACTCCCAAAACCATGAAAGTTATTATCTTTGAATTCACCAACATATTTATCGCCGTTAAAAAAGCTATATTCTCCTTTACCGTGGTAACTGCCAAGTTTAAATTCACCAACATACTTATCACCGTTTACAAAACTGTAAGTACCCTTGCCATGAAAAAAACCTTCTTTATATTCACCTGCATATATATCACCTGTTGAATAAGTATAAGTGCCTTCTCCATGATATTTACCGTCTCTGAATTGACCTTGATATATATCTCCGTTGGCGTATTGGATTGTCTCGGTAACCTCAGATGAAGTTATATATTTACCTTTGCTCCATTGCCCAGAATTTTCTTCACCATTAGCAAGTGTGTATGTTCCTTCTCCGTTATATGCACCATCCTTAAACTCTCCAACATACTTATCTCCGTTTGCAAAAATATAAGTTCCTTCCCCGTTTCTTAGTCCGTCTTTGAACTCACCAATATATTTCTGTCCGCTGGAAAAAGAAAATACTCCTTGTCCGTTATACTTTCCGTTTTGAAAACTGCCTACATACTGATCTCCATTCTCGTGACTATAAGTGCCATTCCCATTAAACTTATCCTGGAAAAATTCACCAATATATTTGTCACCACTAGAAAAAGTGTAATTACCTTGACCATGCAGGTAATCATCTTTAAACCCTCCAAAATAACTATCTCCGAATGACCAAGTAAAAGTACCCTCTCCGTTTCTTAAATCATCTTTAAATTCACCAACATACTTGTCCCCGCTAAGATAGTAATAAGTTCCATTCCCGTCTTTTGAACCTTCACCAAACTCACCAACATATCTGTCTCCATTGGCATAGACATAAGTGCCTAGTCCATCATAAATTCCATTTTTAAATTCACCGTCATATTTACTACCATTTGTAAAAGTATAAGTGCCGATTCCATTTTTCAAATCCTCTGCATATTCACCAACATATTCATCTCCATTGAAAAAAGAGTAAGTACCCTGTCCATCATATTTTCCATCCTTGAACTCTCCGACATATTTGTCACCTCCGGCATAAATAAACATACCTAGGCCGTCAAAATCTCCGTCTTCAAATTCTCCGACATAACTATCACCATTTACATAGGTATATGTACCCTCTCCATTCCTAGACCCATCTTGAAGTCCACCGACGTAAATATCACCATTTGCGTAATTTACAGTCTCAGTTGTCTGAGTTGAACTTGTGAATTCTCCATTACTCCATAAACCAATTTTTTTAGCACCGTTACTATAAGTATATGTACCTTCTCCATCGTATTTTCCATCTTTGAACCCGCCAAAGTAAGTATCTCCATTAGCTAAAGTGTATGTGCCTGTACCATCATATTTACCATTAATAAATTCGCCTTCATATTTGTCTCCACTAGAAAAAGTGTAAACTCCATCACCATTTCTGAGTCCGTCGGTATATTTACCAACATACCTGTCACCAGTTGCATAAACAAATGTGCCCTCACCGTCTCTTAATCCATCTTTAAAATTTCCTGTGTAATTGTCTCCATTTGCATATGTGTATGAACCCTCACCATTTCGCAATCCGTTTTGAACTCCACCAACATAAACATCACTATTATTGTAGTTAATTGTTTGATCAGTCTGTGAGGAATTTCTTGAAGTATCATTTATTTGAACATAAGTACTACTTGTGTTAACTGTTAGATATAAATTTTCAACACCTTCAGAAAGTTGGTCACTTATTATTTTAAAACTGATAAAAGCCTGGCCATTACTGTCAATTGAAACTTTTCCAGCAAGACTGTTTTTTTCGATATCATCGATAGTTACTCCAGAAACTAAATAAGATAATAAAGTTCCCTCAATTAACTGAGTCGTATCTATTCTAAATTTAGCAATCTCACCCTCATTCACACTTTCTGTTAGGGCAACAACATTATATGTAGATAAAGAAGGTCTGTAATCGTTTGAAGAAATTGCCTCAGTTAGCCAACCCCAGTGCTCCTTTATTGAGGTGATTGCGATGCCAGTTGATACTACCCCAACAAGCATTGGGTTACCTGCATCCATATAATAAACTGGCCCACCAGAGTTACCCGAATTTATTTCCAAACCTGAAATTATTTGAATAAAATTTGCATAGGATACTTTTTGAGCAATACCCTCATCGTATACCGGTTGGAAATCATATTTACCGGGATAACCTACAACAGCAACTGGACCATATGAAAAATTAGGATCTGCTCCAAAAAATCCATTCGTAGAACCTACATTTTCCTCAAGTGATAAAAGAGCAATATCTATTTCTGCTCCACCCATACCACCACTACCCGTGTCATTATATTGATAAATTAACCCATCCCCGTCAGGATCAAAATCTGTATAGTAATGAGAGTTGTAAGGCTCAAAATAGGGCTGAAATGGTCCATCGTCAGGATCGTAAGAGGGGTATACTTTAATTACATCAGCAAGGCCACCAAGGTTTTCTTGATAGATAACATGACTTGCTGTCAAGACGTCGTTAGAACCAATTAACGCACCAGAGCCGACGAATGTTTCACCTCCCCATGAGGCTTTTATATGTACTACTGATGTGAATGGATACTCGTCGTCATTAATTTCTATCGTCATAGTAAATGTAAAAGTTTCAATAACACAGTTTTATTAAATCGTAAGAATATCAATATTACGTTTTAAATTCATCTTTTTTTAGAATTGCTAAAAAAAAGGGGAACAATTGATAAGTACTACCATCATACTTGGTTTTGGATTTCTATTAAATTAAATGAATAACAATAAAATAATACTTAAATATAATGCTCAAGAAATCGATATACCGGATTATATGAAAGCATGGATGAGATCTAATCATGCAGGTGAAACCGGTGCTGTTTGGATATATAAGGGTGCTAATTGTGTTTTTTGGTCAAAAAGAATTAGAAAAATGGCAGTGGAACATGGTAAAACTGAAAGGGAACATTTAATTATCATGGAAAAATTAGTACCAAAAAATATGAGAAGTAGGCTTATTCTTTTATGGAAAATAATGGGTTTTTGTTTGGGCTTTTTGCCTTCAATTTTAGGTTTCAGAGTTTTTTGCGCAACTATTCACGCTGTAGAAACATTTGTTGAAAAACACTACAACGACCAAATAAATCTTGTAGAAAACGCTCATCACAATAAAAATTTATTAACTTTGTTAAAGAGATGCCGTGACGAAGAAATCCTTCATCAGATTGATGCTTATGCCAAAATTCTTAATAATTCAAACAACATGTTTGGAAATGCCTGGTTTAAATTAATTGGTCTTAGTTCAGAACTTGCAGTTAACATATCTAAAAGAATTTAACTGTTTAGAATGATTAGATTCTATTTTTACTCCACTATTTTAAAAGTTAAACAGTTTGAAAATGGTAAGGTGTGATGAAAAATAATTATATCAAACTCTGTAATATTCAAAAGAAATTGTATAGGTTATCTCATGCCAGGTCTTTTCTAAACTGGGATAGATCAACAATGATGTCAAGCAATGGTAACAAAGCTCGATCAGAATCACTTGCTGAGATTACCAGTTTTATGCATGAACTATTGTCTAAAAAAAATATTAAAAAATTAATTTTAAATTCAGAAGAAGAAGATCTTAACCATATAGAGTTAGCTAATCTGCGTGAGATTAAACGTTCATGGTTGAGAAAAAGTGTTTTACCAAAAAAATTAATAATCAAAAGTCAGATTTCAAAATCCAATTGCGAGTTTGAATGGAGAGTACAGCGAAAAAATAATGATTGGAAAGGATTCTTAAAAAACTTCAAAGAGGTTGTCAAATACAGTCAAGAAGAAGCAAAGATATTGTCAGATGCACTTAACATTTCTGCATATGATGCTTTAATGGATAGATATGATCCCGGATTAAAAACCAGTGAAGTTGATAAATTATTTGATCAAATAAAAAAATGGTTGCCAACTCTTATTTCTAAAGCCAGCCAAAGGCAAAATAGACAAAAACCAATTACTTTAGGACATAGCTTTAATCGTGTTAAGCAAAAAAAATTGTGTTTGGATGTTATCAAATTACTTGGTTTTAATTTTGAAAAAGGGCGTTTGGACGAAAGTTTACATCCTTTTTGTGCTGGTGTTAGAGAAGATATAAGAATTACCACCAGATTTAATAAAGGTACTTTTTTAAACTCACTATTTGCTGCCATCCACGAAACAGGTCATGCACAATATGAACAAAATTTACCTACAACCTTATTTGATCAACCCGTTAGCAACTCAAGGTCAATGAGCATTCATGAAAGTCAGTCACTTTTTTTTGAAAAACAAATTGGATGCAACCCAAATTTTGTAAGGAGAATATCTCCTCTGATTAAAAAATACTTTGGAGATAAACCAGAGTTGAATCATGCAAATATTTTTTCCTTAGTAAACTCAGTTAAACCAAGTTTTATTAGAGTTGATGCAGACGAAGTGACATACCCTGCTCACATAATTCTTAGATACGAGATTGAAAAAGACCTTATTAACTGCAACGTAAAGGCTGAAGAAGTTCCCTCAATGTGGAATGAAAAAATGGCTGATTATTTGGGGCTTAACACCTCCGGTAACTATAGTGATGGAGTGTTGCAAGATATTCATTGGCCAGGGGGGCAATTTGGATATTTTCCATGCTACACACTTGGAGCAATTTATGCAGCTCAATGGTTTTATTTTGCAAAACAAGAAATAAGAAATATCGAACAAGTGATTCTTAATGGGAATCTTACAAGTATCTTTGATTGGTTAAACACAAATATATGGTCTCATGGAAGTATCTTAAGTACAAAATCATTAACAAAAAAAGCTTGTAAAGGAAAATTGCTGAATGTTAAGTATTTCAAAAATCACCTAGAAAATAGGTATCTTAATTGATTATCATTTTATAGTTTAATTTTTAATACTATTACATAAACCCTCTCCTTTTTATACATTTTCCATTAACCAATATTTCAAGTTGGGGTTTGCACTGTATTTTAATTTTTTTTATGGACTTCATTGTTTTAGAAGGGTAAATTACGTCATTTTTTTTATTTAATGTGCAGGAGCTCATAATAAAAAGCATGAAAAGAAGTTTTATTAATTTTTTTGTCATCTGCCTGAAAAAATTCAATTTTGTTATAACTAACTACAAGTTTTAAGAATTTGCTTCTTAAACATTAATTATCCTATTTTAATCTAGTCGTAGTGATAACAAAATAATTTCATCTACGGTAAATTGTTCAACATTATTAGTAATTTGAATTCTCAAAAATTTTATACATTTTCTGCTTTATATATTAAACATAAAATATATGTATAAAAAAATGAAAAGTTAAAGGTTTTAATCAAAATTTTCTACAATTCAATGAAAAATCGTTGTGTTAAATTTATTAATTTAAGAATGAGTTTCTATTAGTAAAATCCTCAGCACGTTTATAAATAACTTTTTTTCTCTCTTTGTCAATTTTTTCTAGGGCTCTAATCATCATTGAAAGTCTGGGGTTTTTTGAGAGAAAATCCTTATTTTTTTCAATAAATCTCCAATAAAGGCCATCTACTGTATCGCACCATGTTCCTTTCTTGTAATCACTCATCTTAAGAATGTAATTTGAACCACAGATATAAGGTTTTGTAGACATCACTCCTCCATCTGCAAATGTTGACATTCCAAAAACATTCGGTCCCATAACCCAATCAGATGAATCAACAAACATTTCCATGAACCATCTATGTATTTCATTTGGTGAAATCTCAACCAAGTTCATGATATTTGCAATTACCATAAGTCTGTTGATGTGGTGTGTATACCCAAAATTTAGTGAATGCTTAATCGCATCATCCAAAGGTTCGATGTTTGTATTAGCTGTATACCAGTTCTTATTAAGTAATCTTTTATGATTAAAAAAATTACTTTTTTGTTGTAATTCTCCTCTTTCTTGGTATATGCCCCTTATAAACTCTCTCCAACCTATAATTTGTCTTATAAAACCTTCATAGGAGTTTAAAGGAACCAAATCAAAAAAATTTTCAAGTTCTTTAAGCACATAACTTGGATTCAGAAGACCAATATTTAAAAGTGGGCTTATAGCAGAATGAAACATGAAGTTTTGTTTTGAATGAATAGAATCCTCATAGAACCCAAAGTTATTTAATCTTTCCTCAAGAAAATTTTTAAGCCAGTTTTGAGCATCGCTACGTGTAACAGGCAACCAAAACTGGTCACATGATCCAGGATGGTTTGAAAAAAAGGTTTGTACTTTTATTTTCAATTCTTTTTCATATTTAGAGACTTTAACTTCTGGAAGATTCGGAACAGTAACTGTTTTTGGTAATTTTTTTCTGTTATCCTGATCAAAAGACCATTTGCCACCTATTGGTTTGTTATTTTCAATCAACAAATTAAATTTTTTTCTTTGCTTTTGGTAAAAACCACCCATTTGCAAAAATTTTTTATTTTCTGAATACTTACGAAAATCTAACCTTTCAGTTATAAACATTGGACTTTGTATTTGTTCATAAGTAATTGACGTATTTTCTAGAAAGGAGATAATTCTGTGTTCAAAAAACTTATCCTCTATCTCAAAAAAAAATATCTTTTCTACACTAAATTTACTGATAACTTTTGATAATTTTAATTCGTATTTATCTTTAAAATCCGGCTCATCAATTTTTTTGTAGATGACTTTTAAATCTTTCTTTATCAATTCGTCTCTGTATTCACGCATTGCAGTTAAAAAAAATAATATTTTCATCTTGTGATGTTTGTAAAAAGTACACAACTCGTAATCTTCCGCCATAAATACTAAACCTATGTTCTTACTTAAAAAACAATTAGGTTCGAATAATTGATTGCCCAAAGTTATTAAAAGATTTTTTTGTTTGCTATTATCCATAAACATAAGTATTTAAATTGGAAGTTTAT
>NHHF01000006.1 GCA_002171155.1 Betaproteobacteria bacterium TMED156 | reverse complement strand
ATTAAAAAGGATTATAAAAATGTCATTGGATAGGATTTTTGGAATAGCAGGAACTGCATTGAATGCTCAACTAACACGAATGAATTTAACAGCATCCAATTTAGCAAATCAAGGAACTGTTAATACCACTGAAAATGAAGCATTCAGAGCCAAAAGACCGGTTTTTAAAGCAATTCTTAATGAAAAGATGGCTACACCTGGTGCACCTTATGTAGGTGGAGTAAAGGTAGACAAGATTATTGACACAATTGCTCCTCCCCCTAAAGTTTATGATCCCAGTAGTCCCCTAGCTGATGAAAAAGGCTATGTTTACATGTCAAATGTTAATGAAGTTACTGAAATGGTTGAGATGATGGCATCAGCAAGGGCATACCAAAACAACGTTGAAGTAGTAAATACTGCTCGCCAATTAATTATGCGAACACTCGAAATTACAAAGGCATAGGAGTTTTAAAAAATGGCCATTACAGCATCTGATTTTAAATTACCTGGTGGAATCGAAACATATGAGGATTATAAAAAAGCTCAGGCTGCACCAAAATATTACGAGAGTAGTGCCGACATTAACGAAGAAATGGGTCAACAAGAGTTTCTCTTGCTTTTCACTACACAACTAGAAAATCAAAATCCACTTGATCCTATGAAAAACGAAGAGTTTGTAGCTCAGTTGGCTCAATTTTCTCAATTGGAGGCAACAACAACAATGGCTGCTGATCTCAAGGGATTAACAGGAGCATTACAAAAAGAAAGAATGATGACTGGGGCATCCTTGATTGGTAAAAAAGTTCAAGTACCTAATGGCCCAGCCATGTTAGAGGAAGGTAAACCAATTTCAGGAGTTTTATCACTTGACAGCCAAAATGGGGCTGAAAGTGTAACGCTTAGTGTATACGATGCCAATGGTAAACCAGTAAGAACTATTCCATACGGCAGGAAATCTGCTGGAGATTTTACTGTTAGTTGGGACGGAAAGAATGACACTGGAGAAAAAATGCCAGATGGTCAATACACCGTAATTGCTTCAGTTAAGGGGTTTGACGGATCAAACAACACAATTCCAATTAGTACTCCCTCAGTTATAACAGCTGTAACTTACAACGCTCAGTTTGATGACTTAGTTTTAGAAGTGGCAAACGGAGCAACAGTTAACTTCAGTCAAGTCAGACGAATTGATGCTGGACCTTCAGTAATTTCTGATAAATCAAAACAACAACAAATAGATCAAACAGAAAATACTTCAAGTCAAGCAGAAGAAACACCATCTGATGAAAGTTAACTAAATTTATACAACTATTAATTTTTTAATCATTTTTCTGGAGAGTTAGACCATGTCCTTTTATACATCGCTTACTGGACTAAATGCTGCCACAGCAGCTCTTAGTGTAACAAGTAATAATATTGCTAATACCGGAACTACCGGGTTTAAAAGATCTAGAGCGGATTTTGGTGATATTTTTGCTACCTCACCATTGCAGAAAGCTTCATCAGTTATAGGTCAAGGTGTTGCACTCAAACAAGTTTCACAAGAATTTAGTCAAGGAAATATCGAATTCTCAGCCAATTCTCTTGATATTGCGATTACCGGAGATGGATTTTTCCCACTTAAATCCCCTGATGGTTTACAAGATATTTATACTCGAAACGGAACACTTTTGTTGGATGATTCATTTGCTGTTGTAAACTCAGCAGGACAATTTTTGCAGGCAGCAACAGTAGATAGTAACGGAAAAGCTGATTTAGACAGACTTCAAAAATTAGTTATTCCCAGATCCACTGCGGGCGATGCAGTAGAAACTTCTCTGGTCGATTTAGCTTTAAATCTCCCAGCAGACGGAACAGTAATTGCAACTCCGTTTGATAAAAATGATCCTGCAACATACAACTTAACGACAGCTGTTACAGTTTTTGATGCTGGTGGAAATGAGTACTTAGCAACTATTTACTATCAGAAAACAAAGCGTGCGACTCCCGACGACCCAACAAATAAATGGCAAACACATGTATTCATTGGAGATACAAAGCTAGAGGAGTTATTGATTCAAGCTACAGATTCAAACGGTAATGAGTTATATGTTAACAAGTATGGCGAAATTCGTTCGGAAAATGGAAATCCTCCAATTCCTCCTGAGGATATTGCAAGAGGTATAACTAAACTATTTAATATTGATGATTTAAAAAACAAACAAGACTCTGTTCCCGCAACCGCATCAGGTGCTGCAATCCCTGACAGTTTAATTAATGCATGGAAAAATGGTTTTAATGTTCCAGCAAAACTTACAGAACTTTTAGCAGCCATCAATACCGAGGAGTCAACTCAATATAAAGGAGTAACAAATCAGTCCCCATTAACTTTTACTTTAAATGTTGATAATTCGATTGAGCCTGCAATCATAGATATGTCTTTTCTAAATGAATTAGGTGCCGATAAATTGAAAGAGTACACCGGTGTTGATATGGCAAGGGAAATGACCAATCAAATTAACCGAATATACGGCGATCAAAGATATTTTGACTTTTCTTCACTGAAAGCAACTGATACATCAACTACCGTAGATATATTTAAACTTATAGCAAATCAGTCCGATCAAACGCCAACTGAAGATGATGAAATTACTTTAACATTAACTGAAAAAAGAACAGGAAATGATGCTGCGAACGGTGTTTTTGGAGATTTTACACAAATAACCCAAGAAGATGCAGTTACAGCTATACAAGCTCAGATAGACGAACAAGCTTTTTCTAAAGGACTAACTGCAGCAAATCTTCAGGTAGCATCCGAGAGACTCGCTAATTTATCTACATGGTCAACTGCTCGTTCTCAGAAATCAGATTTTTTAATAAGTGCATCTCAAACATCTTTATTAGGAACTGAAAATGCTAGATTAGCAGCTGAGGATTTAAAAGTTGTAAATTATGCTGCAGATGCATCACAGCCAACTAGAGCTGAAAGACAGCTAATCACAATGAGTTCTTTGACTGTAACATCAACAACACCATCTGCATCAGGAACATTCACTATTGAAGATTCTGGAACGACCGATGCAACTGTCGATGCTAGCTCTCTTCAGCCAAGTTTTGGTCAAAGAACAAGCATAAATATCGGCGCAATTGCTAATTCGGCTAATACAACTGCTGGCCTTTCTCAGCAAGTGATGAACACATCAAGTATTACGCTTGGTATTGGTGGAACAAACTATACGATAAGCTTGACAGGCGTAACAGCAACAAATTCTGCTATTACCACAGCAGTAGTTTCCGCTCTTGGTACTCAATCAGTTGGTACCGCTGTTAGTAGTTTTACAGTTCAGGATTCAAGCGATACAAACGGGAGCCAGAGAGAGTTCCTGTTAAATTCAGCTGGCACTGGATTCCAAATACAATTTAGGCGATCAGATGGGGCATCCACGGTCACCTTGACTGACAACAGTAATACTTTTACGGCCGGTGGATCCGCGCTAGTAAGTACAACAGTAAGTGAGATAAGGAGTTATGACAACAATCAGAGTGCTACAAGTGTTGCTCGAGCAAGTATAGATGCATTGGTGGCAACAGGGAATTATGAAGAGGTTGGAATCGCTAAAGCTCAACAAATAGACCTTACAACTTTAACTGCTGTGGGCACTAGTTTGGCTCAAACTACACTAACTTTTACTTTGCCCACTACAAGTTTAAATACAGGCGGATCAGTTTCCATTACAGGTTACAGTGCAGATATTTCTGCTACAGCATTGGCGAGATTAGTTACTGACCGGATTATTGAAGCAGATTTAGCTGAAGAAGTTCCTGCATTTAAAAAAACAAAAAACGATTCTGACGGAAATGAGTTGAGACAAATAGTTGATTTAGGGAATGGAAAACTTCAATTTAAATTTTTAACTACAGAAACGACCGTTGGAGATGTTTCAATTAAAGACCAATCAAGTGCTGCAGTCGGAACAAATGGTGGTGCCGAGGGAGCAGCAGCTGACACTATTTATACAACGCAGGAGTACAAAGCCGCCTCATTTAGTACCCCGACTTACCCTGACTCAGCGACTGCAAAAAGACAAATTCTTGATAATGACGATGGCACTTTTACAGTACAATTTTTAACAGCAGATGAAAATAAAAACCCATTGAATTCCACAATTTCTGATGGTGTTAATTTGACAGTTAACTCTGCTCAGATACAGAGTTACCAGGTTACAAAACCAGAAATTCAAACATTAACTTTCACTGCTCCTGCTAATCCAATAACAGTTGGTAAAAAGGTTACAATAGGTGGATCTGAAGTAACTGTTGCTCCGAATGCAGAACAAACTTCCATTGAAACAGCTGCACAAGTTGCAACTTTTATGGCAACAGCTTTAAGTGATAGGTATCCAGATGCAGATATATCAGCAACTGCTGCCCCTGCAGGTTCTGTTGTAATGAATTTTGTACTAGATGATGGTGACATTGATTTATTCACATTGGTAGATACAGAGGCTTCTGGTATTACAATGACCGTTAACCAAGTACAAGACTATTTTAACACGGCTGATCTAACTGAAAGAGATTTTGCTAGGCAGGTTGCGGAATCAATAGCTCCAATTCAAGTTGCAGCAAGGCTTGCATTAGAGAATAAAGGTGACAAAGCCGATGTTCTAGCTGCGGTAACAGCTGCTGCGGCAAGTCAAAATACAGGAAATGCCTACTTTTCCAGTGTTGCAACAATTTTAGCAGCAGCAACTAGTGAATCTGAAAAATCATCTGCTACTGGCTTATCAGTATATTTATCGGTTCTTAATAACGGAACGGGTCTTCAAAGAGCTGCTGTTGAGGCTTACTCAAAAAGAGACTCTACAAGTACATCAGTGCTACAGGCCATTCGTGATGCAAAGGCATTAGCAGATAACGAAGCAAATACTCTTGTGACTTTATCAAGTACTAATGCTGCTCTTGCTACATCTACACTGTCAACTGTTCAAAATTTTGTTACAGATACGTCGGGAACAAGTGATATAAATAGTTCCGCTGCAATTTCTAGAGAGAATAGATTTTTAAATCTTAAGGTTGGCTACGATGAGGTTGATGGAGGATTTACATTTGGGTCAGCCCAGAATGATCAGGTAAGTTTACAGTCTGCGCAAGTTGCTACTGAAAATGTATTGTTCGGATTGGGATTACAGCCGACTGCTGTCGACGCTGATACTGACTTATACGGAACTGGATTTTATCCGAATGGAAATGAAATCAGAAATGCATCTGACCAAAGGTTTGGAATCAAAGTTGATTTTGATGATACTACTAAGACATTCAATGTATCTTCAGGAACTACCGGAGATGCATCAACAGTTAAGATTAGTGATGCAACTCCATTATCTAACTTAATTTTTGGTTTTGAAACCGCCAGAGCTGACTTAGTTGAGCCTGCAGCTGTTGGACCTACTCCAGTAGTTGAATCTTCGAATGTACCTCTTAGGGGAATAGCTTCCACGCCAGCTGTATTAACAGGTACAGCAATTGGTATCAATCTTGATAACAAGTTTGCAGTTGATCCAAGAAATGACACATTTGTGGTAACTGTCGATAATGTGACAGGTTTGATAAAGATGCCTAACAAACCAGATTACAACATTGAGGAATTTAGAGCGCTTTTAGAGAAAAGAGTGAATTCATTAGCAGATGATTTTGGCAGGACAGTAAATGGAGTCTCGGTCTTAGTTAAGACCAATCCTGTAAATGGCACTAGATTCTTTGAATTTACGACTGGAACAACGGGTGATGCGTCTTTCTTAAAAGTAAGTGGTCCAGGAATTTGGGGTTTGTCTGACTTGGAGAGTTCCAAAGGATCCACTACAGAATGGATTGAACCGCCTCAGGCAACTGACGATGAGGGTTTTCCACTCTATGTTGACAGGGACGGGTTGGAAACCTCAAATCCAGGAGATTTTTCAGAGGAAGAAACAAGAGACTTATTTTCACCAATATTTTTTGACAAAGGTGAGTTGACTTTTGATACCGCTGGTAACTTATCTTCACCGCTATCTGCGATTGAATTTAAAAGCACAACAATTGGAGATTCAGGTGCAACGTTACAATTTGCAGTTGATTACGCTGGTTCAACTCAATTCTCAAATCCCTTTTCTGTATTGGCGCAAGATCAAAACGGAAGGCCGGAAGGAGATTTGATTGGCCTTGATATTGGTGACGACGGGTTGGTTAGTGCTAACTACTCCAATGGTAGTCAGAAAAATCTGGCAAAAGTTGTTATTGCTAACTTTGCTAATCCCACGGGACTTCGTCAAATAGGTGATGCAAGTTATTTTTCAACTTCCAAGTCAGGTTCGGTGACATTGGGTGAAGCTGGAACTGCTGGATTTGGCACGGTTCGTGCTGGTGCTAGAGAAAGAGCGAATGTAGATTTGACAAAGGAATTGATTGAGTTAATCACTAACCAAAGAAATTTCCAGGCTAATGCAAAAGCAATTGAAACAAATAATACTTTAACGCAGGCGATTATCAACATTCGATAAAAGGAATTTATAAAATTAAGAGTTTAAAAATATGGATAGACTTATTTACACATCACTAGCTGGTATAACTGAGCGAAGAGCTCAAAGACAGGCGCAATCGAACGATCTTGCAAATGTATCAACAGTAGGTTTTAAAAAAAGCTTTGATCAGGCACTTATCTCAATAAAAACCAGAGGTGATGGTTATGATACAAGAATTCAACCTCAAGCTAGAACAACTGATCAAATAAATCTAGCCCCTGGTCCAAGAATGGTCACGAATAAAGCCCTCGACATTGCAATGGATAACAAAACAGTTATGGGAGTACAAGCACCAAATGGTGAATTAGCATTTACAAGAAGAGGTGACCTTAGAGTTAACAATAGCGGTATTTTAGAAAACGGTCAGGGTCATATCATATTAAGTGAAGATAACGAGCCTATAAGTGTTCCACTTGGTTTCAAAATTGAAATTACTAGGGATGGTAATGTTACTGCTACTGATACAGATGCTGTTGGAGTTGTTCCCCCAGTTCCTATTGCTCAAATTTTGATCAGAGAAGCTAAGGATGCATTTCTTGTTAGGAGAGAGGATGCTCTTTTTAAAGCCATTGGTGAAGCTGTAGCAGCAAATGGAGATTTTGAAAGTGGTGAAACCGTGCCTTCAATCACACCAGGTGTTTTAGAGGGGAGTAATGTAAATCCTATTAGGGCAATGATAGCGCTAATTGAGCATCAAAGAGATTTTGAGGAACAAATTCGTTTTATCAAAGAAGCAAAAACGATCGATGAATCGGGCAACACAATGATGAAACCTGGTTAAAAAATAAATACTTAAAGGATAACAAGATGGACGCTTCACTATGGATATCGAAAACTGGTTTGGATGCTCAACAAAAACGTATGGGTGTCATTTCTAACAATTTAGCCAATGTGTCCACAACTGGTTTCAAAAGAGAAAGAGCTGTTTTCGAAGATTTACTTTATCAAAATATAAGACAAGCTGGTGGTCAAACCGGAGCAGATACTCAGGCTCCAATTGGACTTCTGCTGGGAACTGGAACAAGAGTGCTTGCTAACGAAAAAATTCATATACAAGGAAATATTATCACAACAGAAAATGCGTTAGATTTAGCAATAGATGGAGATGGTTTTTTTCAGATAGCCCAACAAGATGGAACGATCGCGTATACAAGAGATGGTGGTTTTAAACTTTCAAACATTGGACAGTTAGTCACTGTTAATGGTGATTTATTGCAACCAGTTATAACACTTCCCCCAAACACATCAAGTGTAACCATAGGGCGAGATGGTATTGTTTCAGTTGAATTATTCGCAGGACAGGGCCAGCAGGTTTTGGGTCAGATACAAGTCTCTCGTTTCTTAAATAATGCAGGTTTACAGCCAATTGGTTCGAATCTCTATAAGGAAACAGTTGCTAGTGGAGTTCCAACCGTTTTAAACCCCGGTTTGGAAGGTGCTGGAATCATTAGACAAGGAACGTTAGAGGCTTCAAATGTAAACGTTGTAGAAGAAATGGTTAACATGATCGAAACTCAAAGAGCTTATGAAGTAAATTCAAAATCAATATCTGCGACTGACGGCATGTTGCGTTTCTTAAATAATAATTTATAAATGGATTTTCAATGAAAATTTTAAATATCAAAAGATCTTTTATTTACTTTGTAATTGTTTGTTCTGTCCTGTTTTTATGTTCATGTGCAACTTCATCAAAACTGAAAGTACTACCAGATCCAGATTATGCTGCAGTTTTTCCAACAGTTGACCAAGAAGTTAAGCCTGTAACAGGTTCTTTATATGACGGTGGCATGAGTGATAGTTGGTTTGGTAGAAAGACGGACTTCAAAGTTGGAGATATTGTTGTAGTAATTTTAGATGAGGAAGTTCAAGCTGAAAGAACACAAAATACTGACGTAAGCAGAGAAACAACCAACGAAGTTGCTGCAGGGGCGTTAAGAAAACTTCCTATCATTAAAAACAACCTAGGAGGTCTTGATTTGGACGGCTCCAACATCGGAAGTGAAGGTTCAGGAACTGCAGATCAAGAGGCAACTCTTCAAGGACAAATTGCAGTAACAGTCGCACAAATTCTTCCAAACGGCAATTTAATTGTTAGAGGAGAAAAAAAACTAGAATTATCTGAAGGTAGCGAAGTTATAAGAGTAGCTGGAATTGTCAGGACAGAAGATATTGCGCCAAATGGAACTGTTTTCTCTAGAAGGTTAGCTAATGCTCAAATTTCTTACATCGGAAGCGGAGAACTTGCATCAGCTAATCGGGTTCCATGGGGGACAACTTTATTACTTCAGTTTTGGCCATTTTAATAATTTTAAAAGATTAGGGAATTAATTAATTATGTTGTTATTGAGTAAAAAATACGGAGCTGCACACACAAAAATTTTATTCAAAAAAAACTTAAGTTTTTTTTCGCTTTTACATTTAAAAAGAATAAATATGAAAAAGTGTAAATTGTTTTGTTTAAGACTTTTACTTTTGAGTTTGTTTATGTCTTTAGGTGTGGTTCCGAAGGCTAATGCAGACAGGATCAAGGATCTTGCAACTCCTGCGAGTGCAAGAGCTAATCAGCTTATTGGGTATGGTTTGGTTGTAGGACTACAAGGAACAGGAGACGGAGCCAGCATTTTTTTTACTACGCAGAGTTTGAGTGCAATTTTGGGTAAGATGGGGGTCAGTATAACCGGCCAATTATCTGATTTTGAAACCGCTAATGCTGCAACCGGTAGATTAGACTTAAAAAATGTGGCAGCAGTTATGGTTACTGCAGAGCTTCCTGGTTTTACTAAGCCAGGTCAGAGAATCGATGTTAGCGTCTCGGCAATCGGTAAGGCAACAAATTTAAGGGGTGGAAGCCTCTTGTTAACCAGTATGCGTGGAGCTAACGGTGAGGTATATGCTTTAGCTCAAGGGCCGTTAACTGCCACAGGTATTGATGCTGCTGGTGCAGGCTCTAAAGTGGTAGTTGGAGTTCCAACATCAGGTAGGATTCCCAATGGGGCAATTGTTGAAAGAGAAGTCCTTACGCCGTTTGATAAAACTGATTACGTTGTTATGAACGTCAGAGAGAGTGATTTTTCAACCACAACTGCAATCGTGAACAAAATCAATGAGACTTTTGGGGACGGTGTAGCTCAGGCATTAGACCCTGTAACAATTGTTGTTGAGGCTCCAGAGGATACAACTCAAAGAGTGTCATTTATGAGTATGGTTGAAAATTTGGATGTGGTGCCTGCTGAACCTCCTGCAAGAATTGTAATTAACTCAAGAACCGGGACTGTTGTGATAAGCAGACAAGTTAAAGTAACAGCTGCGGCAGTCTCACATGGAACAATTTCTGTAACAGTTGCTGCAACTAACGAGGTTAGTCAGCCTTTACCTTTCTCTCAGGGGGAAACGGTGGGAGTTCAAAATGCTGATATTGAAGTTGCAGAGCCCAACAAGCCGATGTTTTTATTCCAACCTGGCGTAGATCTTAGACAAATTGTTGATGCTGTAAACCAAGTTGGAGCAACCCCATCATCTTTAATTGCAATTGTTGAGGCACTTAAAAGTTCAGGCAGTTTAAGAGCCGAATTGGTGATTATTTAAATGGACGATATTTCAGGAATTCCTCGCTCATCACTTGATTTCCACGGCCTGGGTGAATTAAGAGCTAGGGCACAGAGTAGAGAAAAGGAAGCTACACGTCAAACCGCACAACAGTTTGAAGCAATGTTCATTCAAATGATGTTGAAGTCAATGAGAGATGCTGTTCCAAAAAGCGATTTATTAAAATCAAAAGCAATGGATACTTTTGAGTCAATGTACGACAGAGAAATAGCCGTTGCTCTTTCCAAAAAAGGAGGCTTGGGACTTGCGGATATGATGATGAAACATCTAGGAAGCAATCAAGTATCTTCAAAAGGTTACCTTAAAGACCATCAATTTATGAACAAATCTATGAAGCTAGAAAAAAGTCAAAAGTCTTTCGACCTCATCAGGGGTAGTGCAGAAAAGTCAGTCCCATTAAATGTTGAACAAAAAAAACCTTTCCCAGTTTATGAATTAAGACAAAAGAGTTTTTCAATAAGAGGAACTGACAAAAAATGAAAACAATTATTAATCTTATGAAAATTCTTTTTTTTTTTGTTACATGCAAACAAAAATTTAAATAATGAGTGACATAAATTCAATAGCAGCCGGGGCTGTCTCAAATTATCAGAAAGCTCTTGCTACGGTTGCAAACAACATTGCTAACGTTGACAGTGAAGGGTATTCGCGACAAGAAGTTGATTTATCAGAAAACACTCCTACTAAATTTGGAACATCTTTTTTCGGAACTGGCGCAAGACTAGATGGAGTTAAACGTCTATATGATGGTTTCATCGAAAACAGCTTAAGAAATAGTAAAAGTGATTTAAGTCAACAAGGTCCAATGGTTGATTATGCAAGTCGAGTAATTAATATTCTTGGAAGTGAAACTGTTGGATTAACCTCAGCTCTTGATCAGTTTTTTAACTCTGCCAGAGAACTATCAATTGATCCATCTTCTTTGATAAGAAGAACTGTTTTTATGTCAGATTCAGAGAATTTAACAAGTAGGTTTAAAGATATTTCTAGTCAGTTAGACTTGATAGTGGACGAAACGAAAGAGGCAATTAATTCGGACATCATTAAATTAAACGTTTTTGCTGAGCAGTTATCATTAGTCAACAACGAACTTGCTGCCTCGAGGATATTAACTCGCCAACCTTTACAGTTGCTGGATGAGCGTGATCAAATTCTAAGAGAAATGTCTGAGGTTGCGAAAATTACTGTCAAAGAGGCTCCCAATGGTTCAGTTGACGTAAGTTTAAGTTCAAATTTTTCTGGCGGTGTAATTGTATCTGGCTTAGAGTTTGAAAAATTGGTTGCTACTTTTGATGATTCAGACATAAGCAAAGTCAATCTTCAACTTGGCCAATATAAGAAATCTGTTGAGACAGTTTCAGGCATTGGTGGTGGAAGTTTGGGTGGTTTACTCTCGTTCAGAAAATCACTTTTGGAACCGACTTTTCGTGAGCTAGATGGGCTGGCAAAAACTTTTGTTTCTGAAATAAATCAGGTTCACAATGCAGGACTAGACTTAAATGGAAACAAGGGAATAGACCTTTTTAGGATAGATCCAGAGCTGACAGCAATACACTCGGAACTTAATTCCAATGTTCGCATTACACCTACAATAGTCGATCCACTTGAAATCAATGCAAATGACTTAGAATTTCAGTTTGATGCAGAGGCTGGTCAAGTATCGAACCTAACACTAGACGGGCAATACAGAAAAGGAGATGTTGTAGAGCTAACTCTTAACGGTTCAACTATCAAGTACACAATTCCATTTTTAGGAATAGAGGATGTAGGAGAAAAGGTATCATTGGAGGAGGTAAGAGACGGTTTGTTTCAATTCTTAGATGCAAATTATGGCCAATCTCTTAGACTCTCTAAAGAGTCTGACAGGCAGGTCAATATTAAGAGTGAGGAATTTGGTTTTTTTTCTTTGTCTCCGGTAACTTTGTCATCAGAAGGGTTGATTAGTGTTACAACTCAGAGAGGATTATGGGAGGCCACCGACAAAGCAACTAATCAAAAAGTAGTTGGAGTAGATAGTATTAATATAAATGGACTAAATATTTCTTTTGAAGGTTCTCCAATAGATGGAGAAATTTTAAATCTCAGAAGTGAAAATCGTCCTGCAGCAGGGATCAATGTTGCATTTGAGAATCCAGCTTTAATTGCTGCAGCTGGGGATTTCAGAATTATCGATGATGAAGAAAATCCAAGTGGCGTTAACGCGAAAGTTGATATTGATAGTGATTTTGAGATTAAAGATAGCAACATCAATCTTGATAATGTGTTAACAAATCAAAATTTTAGTGAGCTTGAGGCAATATTCAAAGAATATGACCAAGCAACTTTACCTCCAGTAGCAATAATTCCTGCAGGTTTTCAAGACATTCAATTGATTATTTCTCCAACAAATATAGAAAAACCAGTTGATCTACAAGTTTTGACTCGTGACGCCAACCACTTAAATGGAAACAAATTTGGTGATAAGGAAATTGCAATCCAAGAAGAGAAAATCGGCAGGAAACTTACTGAAATTGAGCAAATTCCTATTCGTGAAAGAGCAGGCAGAGAATTTGTCGAATCCGCTTTTGACGCAGATGTTGGGTTAAATTCGGGGAGTACATACAGTAACAATTACTTTAACATCTTTGGACCAGACAGTTATAGAGATATGGATATATTTTATGGGTTAAAAGCGGAGCCAGAGGCACTTCCTCAACTGGGTTTAGACCACGTTGTTGATTCAGGTAAATTTGTACTTGGATCTGTTGTTTCGGAGCCAATAAATAGGTCATCTATTGGAGAAGGATTTTCAGAAGAATCTTTTGTTTTAAATGGAAAACCATTAACAGAATTAAAAATTGACTCAAACCATACTATGGAGGCGAGCGATATTAGAAGATGGTTAAAGCCTCAAGCAGATGAGTTTGGTATCAAAGTAGAAGCTTCGTCAGAAATAAAGGTTGATTCAGCACAAATTATCCCTAGTTCAGGACTTAAGATTAATGGAACTACAGTCGTAGCTGAAGATACAGTATTAAAATCATCTGAAACAGATGCTATAGCAGCCGAATTAAGAACCAGGTCAGATTCCATAAGAGAAATAAGAGATGCAATCAACTTACAAACAAATGTTACTGGTGTTGCGGCCTACATGGATACAGATGGTAATTTGGTTTTAGGTAACCAGACAGGGAAAAATATTGATATTTCTGGAGTCTCGGCAGCCAATATATTGGGTGTAACTGCAAAAGAGTATTTTGGAGAATTGGAGCTCACCAGAGTTATTGATCAAGTACGAGTTTTTGCTGGGGAAATGGACTTTTCCGAGGGGCTCACTATTAATAACGTTATTGTTGGAACATCTGGATCTTTTACTGACATCGATGATGTAAGGGATAAAATTAATGAATTGGCAAAAACAGACTACAGACTTAATCAAATTACTGCATATCTTGATACATCAGGAGCATTGGTAATTGGAACCTCTGATACTGATGGAATTGTCTTGGCTGGCAAAAATGTTCTTAATCTTGAACCAGGTACTTACTCTAGAGATTTGGAGCAGGCTAAAACTACAATTGATGGTTTTCCTTCTGACATTAGACTTGGTTTTGGTAACAGAGGAAATCCAGCAGACATGAAGAGATTGGGATTTGACACTAGTTTATATTTAAAAGGTAATGCACCAGAAGATATGTTGATTTTCGCCGATGGTGATGGACCTTTCTCACTTGCTGCAACATATAATAATACAAGTGTAGATCAAATCGAACTATTGAGGCAAAATCCTTTTGAAATAAATTTTATTTCTGACACTAGATACCAAATAATTGATAAGTCGACTCAAACCAAAATGGCTGAGAGAGACTACAACGTGAGTGTTGGTGTTAAATACCAAAATTTAAAAATCGAACTATCTGGCCCCCCAAAGAGTGGGGATAAATTTACTGTAGATGGGAATTCAGATGGAATTGGTAATAATCAAAATATAATTGCAATCTCAGAGATTGAAAAGAAAAGACTTGTTGGTGCCGAAAGTGGGCTAACTTTTTCAGAAAGTTATGATGGAATTGTTACCGATATCGGTAATTATGCACAAAGAGCGTCTGTCTCCCAAGAAGCGTTGACAGTCATTTATGATGAATCCGTTGCAAAAAGAGACCAAGTGTCTGGAGTTAGTCTTGACCAAGAGGCGGCTGACTTAGTCAGGTATCAGCAGGCATATCAGGCCTCGGCAAAGGTAATGCAAACTGCAGGCCTGCTTTTTGACGCAATTATCGGCATCAGATAGCACAAGGATATATAAAAATGAAAATTTCCACTGCACTTTTTTTTGATCGATCTGTTGACCAAATGGTCAACAGCCAATCGAATTTAGCAGAGACCCAAACAAAACTATCAAGTGGAAAAAATGTTGTTAATCCTAGTGACGCACCTGACAAAGCTACAGCGATTCAAAGGGTCAAATCTGTAATAAAAAGACAAGAGTCTTTTGAACAAAATATTCAAGAGGCGCAAAATCGATTGATTGCAGAAGAAACTGCACTTAACGCTACAACTGACGTTCTTACTAGAATAAAAGAGCTTGCTATTCAGGCTGCCAACGGAACTTTAGGCCCAAAAGACAGAGAACTAGTTGCTGTTGAAATTCAGGGTTTATCAGACGATTTAATGTCCTTGGCAAATACACAAGATGTTAATGATAATTATGTTTTTTCCGGGACTAGAGTTGAGACTAAACCATTTGAGAAAGATCCTTTGGGTAATGTTGAATACGCTGGTGATGAGACAAGAAATCGGGTACAAGTTGGTGAACAAAGAATGATCAGGTTTAATCGAACAGGTACTGATGTTTTTGGAAGAGTTGTTAGAGAGCACGAAGACGGATCAATCTCCGGCACTGGTTTTTTTGATGCATTGAAGCAATTAGCTGAAGGAATCAGGAAATCTGATCAAAAATCAATGGATATAGGAATCAATGATCTAGATCAAGCATCGTTTAATATTTCTCTAGCTACTGCACAAGTAGGCACCGAAATGGCAGTGGTAGAAACTCAGAAGTCAGTTAATGAAGAAACAGTTTTGCAATTGAAAACGGCACTTTCTGCTGTTGAAGATTTAGACTATAGCGCGGCAGTTACAGAGATGCAAAAGAATATGTTGGCTTTACAAGCAACTCAAAGTAGTTTTTCAAGAATTTCAGCACTAAGTCTATTTAATTATTTGAGTTAAAAATTTAATTAAAGTTTTTTTTACATATACCGATTAACCGTATGAAAAAATAAAATAATAATTTAAAAGATTTAAAGGAAATAAAGTGGCGGAAACTAACACAGATTTTGTTAGCTCTTTGGGCGCAGGTTCTGGAATAAATATTAGAGAACTATCTCAAGCTCTAGTCGATGCTGAAAAAATACCCAGAACTAGTTTAATACAATCTAAGATTGACAAAAGTACTGCTAAAATTTCTGGCTTGGGAGTTGTTAAAGCTGTACTTGAAAGATTTAGAACTTCTTTTAAGGCTTTAGATTCCGCAAGAGATTTTAATACTTTTACAACAAATAATTCAAATGCTAGTGCCTTAAAAATAACTACATCCTCTCTTGCTAAAACAGGAAGCCATTCAATAGCAGTAAATTCACTTGCTAAAGCAGCGAGACAACAATCATCAGGATTTTCTTCCACTGCTGCTGAATTAAATGGTGGCGAATCATTTGCGATCCAAGTAAGTACTAGAGAACAACAGAAATTAACTTTTACAGCAGCCTCTGTTGCGGGTACGCTTACAATCTCTGGAATTAATGTTGCAGTTGCCGCTGGAGATAGTGCTGCAACTGTAGCTGCAAAAGCAAAAGAAGCTTTGCAAGCTAGTGGAAGTTCATTCGTTTCATCAAATTCAGGCCGTGAGATTGTTGCTAAATCGGATGGAACATTAACTGTCACTTACGAGTTAAGCGAAGGGGATGTTGCTTCCTCCGCACTTATTGTTTCTTCAGTAGGATCTTCTGATGTAACTACGACTTTTTCTACAGTCAGAAACGGACTTCAGGAACTTACAATTGGTTCCGCTGAGGCCACACCATTAGGAGTAGTTAGTGCTATCAACTCGTCAACATCAACACTGGGAATAACTGCTCAACTAATTAATGATGGATCTGGAGGATCAACGCCTTTTAAAATTTTGTTAACTGGCGATACTGGTGAGAACAACAATTTCAGTATTACAACTACGAGTTCAATTCCAGAAACTCAACATGTAAGTTTTGGCACGGCCCAATCAACTGGATCATTTACTGTAGCAGGTGTCTCAATTGCAGTCTCTGCTGGAGAAACTCCAACTGTAATAGCAGCTCGGGTTAAAACTGCTTTAGATGCCGACTCTTTTATTACTAATTCTGCTGGAAGGGCAATATCTCAATCCAGTGACGGTTCATTATTGATAAGTTACACAAGATCTGATGCTGATGCTGCTTTTCCAACTTTTGCCAACATCTCTGGAGTTGTTGAAGCCACAGTTGCAGAACAACAAGCATATTCCGCAAACTCAACTAATTCAACGATGACGTTCAGTTCAATTCAGTCTGCTTCAAATGCAATGTTGGTAGTAGATGGCATGTCAGTAAGTCGATCCACAAATCTAATCGGTGATGTTGTTTCAGGGGTCACTATGGAATTACTCAGTACTGCAACAGCAGGTGTTGCTGCGAATATTACTATTGCTAGAGATACTTCCGCAGTCAAAGAAACCCTAACAGAGTTAATTACTGCCTACAACGAGGGTGTTTCCGATTTTGCCATTTTAACTGGGCCTGCAAATGAAGATGATCCTGAAGACACTTTTAGTGGTTCTTTAAGGGGAGAGTCTTCGGTTCGATCGGTTCAGTATAAGTTAAGAGATATGTTGATAAATAATTCGTCAACTCAAAGTACGAATCTAAAGGCGTTGAGGGACATTGGCATAACACTAGATAAGTCAGGAGTTATGCAAATTGATGATAAAAAGCTTGATGCAGCCTTAAATACACAATTCGATGAAGTTGTAACAATTTTTGGAGGAAACGCATCAATCTCAGATACAAACAAAGGTATCGCAGGTGATGCTATAAAAAAATTGGATACCATGCTTTCAACTACTGGTTTGGTAAAAAGGCAAACCACTTCGGCCAATTCAGATGTTACAAGATATAAAGATGATTTATCTAGGTTAGAGGCAAGGATGGAAGTTTTACTTGCCAGATATACTAGACAATTTGCGATAATGGACGCTTTAGTCGGACAAATGAATTCACAGCGAGAAAGTCTTGGAAATTCATTGGACGCGCTATTAAATTCGTATAAAAAGTAAAACTTTTAAAAAAAATATTAATATTAATCAATAACTTAGTTTTTTTTTT
>NHHF01000005.1 GCA_002171155.1 Betaproteobacteria bacterium TMED156 | reverse complement strand
TTTTTCCTTAGCTAATTTTTCTTTTTTAGCTTTTTCCTTAGCTAATTTTTCTTTTTTAGCTTTTTCCTTAGCTAATTTTTCTTTTTTAGCTTTTTCTTTAGCTAATTTTTCTTTTTTAGCTTTTTCTTTAGCCAATTTTTCTTTTTCAGCTTTTTCTTTAGCTAATTTTTCTTTTTTAGCTTTTTCCTTAGCTAATTTTTCTTTTTCACGCTTTTTCTTCTCCAAGGATATTTGATTATCATTTATTAGTTTATTACTTTTTGGCTTATCAAATGGTTTTGACTCTTGCGTCTTAATTTTAGGGTTTTTTGGCTGAGTTTGTAAATTATCAATTTCATTTTTTGAATTGTTTTCAGGGGGAAGACTGCTCCACAATTCTGCTTTAACGAAATCTGGCCTCCTTGGGGTATCTTCATAATAAATGAGGAAAAACAAAAAAAATAAATGTAATACAAAAGAAATGAACAATGACCAAGTTAATTCTCTATTAATCACATTTTTTTTTTCTAACTTTATTATCAAATTTATTTGGACCTAATTATTATTTTGACGAACTAGCAAACCTACCCGAGAAATTCCTCCTTTATTAAGGGTATCAATTGTCTGAGCAACTACTTCATATGGTAATTTCTTTTCAGCAGATATTACAACTGCGGTAGTTTTGTCAGTTATCAATCCAAGAACTGTCTCTACAAGTTGCGATTGAGTAACTATCAAAAATCTAGAATTAACCTCTCTTTTTCTTACTTTGATGGATTCGTTTTTTAATATTTTTATTTCAATTATTGACTCTTGCTTTGGGGCTGATTTACTAACTTCAGGTAAATCAATTACACCAGTAGTTATCAAAGGAGTAGTCACCATGAAAATTACTAAAAGTACAAGCATCACATCAATGTAAGGTACAACATTGATTTCACTAATAACTCTTCTTCTACGACTTTTCATTTGTTTATTTAAATTTAAATTTGTCTTTGTAAAATATTTGAGAATTCCTCCATGAACCCCTCAAATCTACTGGCCAAATTATCAATCTCAGTTGCAAATCTATTATAAGCAACAACAGCAGGTATAGCAGCGAGAAGTCCAACGGCTGTGGCAATTAAAGCTTCAGCAATACCAGGTGCAACATTTGATAAAGTTGCCTGCTGAACATTAGCAAGTGCTAAAAATGCGTGCATTATTCCCCATACAGTTCCAAATAAGCCAACGTAAGGAGAAACAGACCCTATTGTTGCAAGTGATGGCAAATGACTTTCCAAATTACTCAATTCTCTATTAGTTGCCGCATTCATAGCACGGCGTGTATTGTCAATGATCTCAGATTGATTAGTTTTGGCTTGTTTTCTACTTTTGAGGAACTCATGCATTCCAGCCTCGAAAATTCGTGGCAAACCTCCAGAAATCTTTTTTTCTTCAATTTTGTTCATAAGTTGCATTAACTCACCTCCTGACCAAAATTCTTCTTCAAAAAAATCAGTAGATCTATTAGTGGAGAATAAAATTTTTAGTTTTGAAAAGATTACTGCCCATGAGTAGATAGATACAAAAATCAGTATCCCTATAACTGCTTGCACTGGAATACTTGCATTAAGGACAAGTTGTAGCAAAGATAATTCGGTAGTTAACATAAAATTTTAAAATTACTTATTGTTACTTAAGTTTAAAGGAATGTTGGTATTTTTTTGTGGATTTTCTCTTTTGAAATGTTTATAACTCAATTCTGTTGCAATTCTTCCCCTTGGTGTTCTCTGAATAAAGCCTTGCTGAATTAAATATGGCTCAATAACATCCTCTATGGTCTCTTTGACCTCACCAACAGACGCAGATAAATTATCTATTCCAACTGGTCCACCATTAAATTTATCGATAATTGCATAGATAAACTTTTGGTCCATTAAGTCTAGACCAGCTTCATCAACTTCAAGCATGCGGAGTGCTCCTGTAGCATTATTTTTTGAAATTTCCCCATTTGATTTTACTTGTGCATAATCTCTGACTCTTCTTAATAATCGATTAGCAATTCTTGGCGTACCTCTCGATCTTGATGCTATTTCACTTAATCCATATGAATCGAATCCAACTTTTAACAATTTTGCAGAACGAGTTAAAATTTTAACAAGTTCATCAGGTTTATAAAATTCTAGTCGAGAAGTAACTCCAAATCTATCTCTTAACGGGTTTGTTAACATTCCGGCCCTTGTTGTAGCTCCTATAAGTGTAAAAGGTTGCAAATCTAGTTGTACAGATTTTGCTGACGGGCCTTCGCCAATCATGATGTCGAATTTAAAATCTTCCATTGCTGGGTAAAGTTTTTCTTCAACTATAGGGCTCAATCGATGTATTTCATCAATAAATAATACATCGTTAGTTTCAAGATTAGTTAGTAATGCGGCCAAATCAGCAGGTCTCTCAAGAATTGGTCCAGAGGACTGTTTTAGATTTACACCTCTTTCTTCGGCTAATATAAAAGCCAAGGTAGTTTTACCAAGTCCAGGTGGACCAAAGAGCAATATATGGTCCATTGCTTCTTGCCTCATCATTGCCGCTTTAACTAATATATCAAGCTGGCTCTTTATTTTTTCTTGTCCAATATATTCTATGAAATTCTTTGGTCTTAGAGCTTTTTCAAATTTTTCCTCACCAGTTTCGGCGATCTTTGAGACTAATCTGTTATTTTCCTTTACGTTGGTAATTTCTTTATCTTCTTTAATCATATTTGTATCACTTTGAAAAGTATCTAAGCGCAGCTTTAATGTTTTCCTCTAAATTATCTTTCGGACAAATATCTTTTATTGCTCGTTTTGCTTCCTTATTTGAATAGCCTAGCGAGATTAGAGCATTGGTCAAATCAGATTCATTTTTTGACTTTTCAGCTTTTATTGAATCGTCAATTGTAATTTTCTCTCGTAACTCAATTATCATACGTTCAGCTGTTTTTTTCCCAATGCCAGGCAAACGAACAATATTACTGATTTCATTATTCTTTATACTTTGTGCTAATTCATCTACACTCATCCCAGACAACACAGCTAATGCAACTCTAGAACCAATTCCGTTCACTTTTATTAAATGCTTAAATGTAATTTTCTCTTTCTTCGTTAGAAAACCAAATAGTTGATGTGAATCTTCACGTACTAAAAAATGAGTTATTAATTTTAATTCACCTCCAATTTCCGGTAGTTCGAAGTACGTACTCATTGGAACTTCTATTTCATACCCAATACCCTGAACATCAATCAGAATATATGGTGGATCCTTTTTTATGAGTTTACCGATGATTTGTCCTATCACTGGATAGTTACCTTGTTGTTCCATGCTATGGCACACGCTAATGCATCCGAAGCATCGCTTCCTGGCGAATGATTAAGGTTCAATAGATTTTGAATCATAAATTGCACCTGTTTTTTGCTGGCTCTACCAGTACCCACAACAGATTTTTTAATTTCTAGAGGTGTTAACTCATGAACATGCATTTGATGCAAGGCAAGAGCGGCAATTACCACACCTCTGGCTTGCCCAAGTGATAAAGTTGAGGAAGCATTTATATTGACAAATATTTTTTCAACAACTGCATGAGTTGGTCGAAATTTTTCAACTATTTCACTTATTCCTGTAAAAATCTCTTTTAACCTTAAAAATTCGGTTTCATTAGAATCAGTTGTAATTACTCCACTGGCTTTGTAAGTGATTTGTTTAGATTTTATAGTGACAATCCCATATCCAGTTGTATTTAGTCCAGGATCTATACCAATTAAGTTATATTCTTTCGTCATAATCAATGCCGAAAATGTCTAATGCTAGTAAAAACCATCGAAATATTATGCTCGTCTGCTGCTTTTATTATTTCAGAGTCCTTAATTGATCCTCCAGGTTGAATTACACTTTTTGCACCAACATCTGATAAAACATCCACTCCATCTCTAAATGGGAAAAAAGCATCCGAAGCGACAACAGAGTTTTCTAATGAGAGACCTGCTTGTTGTGCTTTGATTTTTGCTATTTTAACCGAGTCTAATCGACTCATTTGACCCGCACCTATTCCCAAAGTCCTATAATCACGACAAAAAACAATTGCGTTACTTTTTACCCAGTTGGAAACATGCCATGCAAATTTTAAATCAGATAATTCTTTTTCGGACGGCTTAATTTTAGTTACAAAACTTAAATCAAGTGTATTTGACTTGTAATAATCAGAAGTCTGAACTAAATATCCGCCTTTAATAGTCTTAATTTCTAAATTATTATCTGAAATAGCATTAGAATTTTGTTTTTTTATGACTCTAAGATTTTCCCTTTTTGAAAACATTTTTAATGCCCCTTTTGTAAATTCTGGAGCAATAATAAGTTCAATAAATTGCTCACTTATGAGTTTAGCAAGCTCTTGATCAACTAATTTATTAAATGCTATTACACTCCCAAAAGAAGAAATGACATCTGTCAATTTTGCTCTTTGAAATGCATCCAAACAAGATTCAGCTTCAGCAACCCCACAAGGGTTAGCATGTTTTACAATCACACATGCCGGATTCATAAACATTTCTACGCATTGTGATGCAGTATCCGCATCGACAATATTGTTGAATGAGAGTTCTTTTCCTTGAATTTGATTTGAACAAATTAGTTCTTTACCCTCTGTTTTTTCATCATGATAAATAGCAGCATTTTGATGTGGATTTTCACCATATCTAAGTTTTGAATATTTTTTAAAATTAATCGAAAAAAGCGACTTTTCTAAGAAGGTAGAATTTAAATCAGATTTACTGTGTTTATTATTAGTAAAATATTTTTTATTCATCACATTAAAAAAATTACTAATTTCTCTTTCATATCTCCAACTGGAATCGAAAGCTTTAGTTGCTTGTGCAATCCTTAACTCTAAAGAAATTTGATTCTTTTTTATTAAACTAATAATCATTGAATAATCATTAGGGTCGGTTACTACTAAAACATCATTGAAATTTTTTGCAGCAGCCCTGAGCAAAGTTGAACCCCCGATATCAATATTTTCAATAATTTCATCTGTACTGTTTGATTGTTTTCGTTTTTCTCTAAACGGGTACAAATTAGTAACCAACATATCAATAGGCTTTATGTTGTGATCTTCTATAGTTTTCATGTGAGTTTGATTATTTCTTTTTGCCAGCAGCCCACCATGAATAGATGGATGCAGCGTTTTAACCCTACCATCCAAGATTTCAGGGAAATTAGTTATTTCATCAACCAAAGTAACTTCAATTTTGTTGTTTTTTAATATATCTGCAGTTCCTCCTGTTGAGACAATTTGAATATTATAAGACTTCAAAAATTTTGCAAAACTTAAAATATTGGTTTTGTCATAAACTGAAATAAGGCACGTGTTTATTTTCATAATTAATTAGTTAATTATATTTTTGGAAGTCGAGTACTTGTTACGAACTAAAATCTTATGTTTTGATATTTTTTTTCTCAGAGTCGACCTTGTGATACCAAGAATCTGACTCGTTAGACTGATATTATGTTTAGTTTTTTTAAGAACAAATTCTACAGTTGATTTTTCAGCGGCACCAATAACCATCTGCAAGACTGCGTGAGGCTTTTGTTCGCCTAAATTATTAAAATAAAGCTCTAAAGAATCTTGAATTGTTTTATCAATTCTCGGCTCGTTTTTTTTTATGGATTTATTCTCAAATGTCATTTTTAAAATTATTCATGATTGCCTCAATGTCTTTAATTTCTACTGGAACATCTCTTGTGATAAGTTCACAACCTTTTTCTGTCACAAGTGCGTCATCCTCTATTCTTATACCAGTATTCCAAAAATCTTTGGAAACTTCTTTTGAGGGAGTTATATAACATCCAGGTTCAATAGTTAAAGTCATTCCAGGCTTTAAAAGTTTGGAATAATCTCCGACATCATGCACGTCCATACCAAGCCAATGTCCAGTTTTATGCATATAAAATTTTTTGTAAAGTTCATTTTCGATTACTTCGTTTAGGCTTTTTTTACTAAATAATCCTAGGTCAATCATCCCTTGGGATAAAACCCTTACTGCCGCATGATGAGGTTCCAAAAAATCAACATCTGGTTTTGTGGAGGAAATTGCTGCCTTTTGAGCTGCCAACACAACTTCATATAAATCACGTTGGGGAGAAGAAAATTTACCAGCTACAGGGTAGCTTCGGGTTATATCAGATGCATATCCATCAATTTCGCATCCGGCGTCAATTAGAAGCATTTCATCTTTTTGGAGTATTCTTTTACCTGCTCTATGATGAAGAATACATGTGTTTGGACCACAAGCTACTATTGAAGGATATGCGACAGACTGTGACCCATTTTTATTAAATTCGTGAACCAACTCCGCCTCAACTTCGTATTCATGAATACCAGGTTTACAAAACTTCATTGCTCTAATATGAGCCGCAGCAGATATTTCTGCGGCTTTTTTCATTGTTGCAATTTCATTTGAATCTTTAATTTGACGAAACCCTGAAACTGTTTGTGATACATCAAATATTTTTTGAGGGGGATTTTTTTTTGACCTTCCTTGTTTTTTAATTTTTTTAAAACAATTTTCAACCAATTCGTCAATTTTGTATGATTGATAAAATGGAAAAAAAAGATTTTTGGCAATTTCAAACTCCATTTCTAGGACTTTTTCTAAATTTTCAATAGAAAAAGATTTTTTTAAAAAATATTTTTTTAGTGCTTCTTTAGGACCCACCCTTGTTCCATTCCAGATTTCACTAATTGGGTCTTTAGGTTGGCAAAGGATAGTGTCACTGAAACGTTCTTTTTCGGTGCAAGTTATAATCAACCAAGCATTTGGTTCTTCGAATCCTGTAAGATAATAAAAGTCGCTATTAGGGCGAAATGGATAATAAACATCACCGTTCCTTATTTTTTCACTGCCACTGAAAAAAAAAGCAACAGATGGTTCGCCATTTGTTTGGTTCAACATCCACTTAGATAGTCTTTTTCTTCTCTGTAAATGATTTTTTTTATGGATTGGTCCAAATGACCCACCAAATTTTTTTTTCATATCCATCATTTTATTTTAACCATTGTTTGTTCTTCTTTTTAAAATTTCTGTTCTTAATTTTTCTAATCTTTCATGTGTACCAATGTCACTCCAGTTCCCAATATATTTTTTTCCTAATACTGACTTTTTAGCAATTGCTAGGTCAAAGATTTTTTTTAATGCTATACGCTCTCCTTTCTTAACAGTATTAAACATGTAAGGATGATAAATAGCTAAACCAGAGAATGTTAACTTCTCTATGATTTTATTTGTTTTTTTTTCTGTATGCAGACTTTTAATCAAGCCGGTATTTCTTTCCAAGAGGTAATCACCAAAATGATTCGGAGGATTTTTGACCATAATCAAGCATGCCAATGTTTTTTTATTTTTCATTTCTTGAGCAATTTTATATGCATTATTAAAATTCCAGTCTGACCATACATCACTATTAATTACCAAAAATGGCTCATTGGAATTGTTCCACGGTTCGGCATAAGCAATACCTCCAGCAGTTTCTAAAGGAACAGATGGTTCAAAGCTATATCTTATATTTATATTTTTTCCAAATTTGTTGCCAAATCTTCTACATATTTTAAATCCGAGATGGGACAGATTTATTGTTACATTTGAAAAATTTGCATTGTCCAAATTGACAAGATGTTTTTTCAATAAACTAGTTCCATTTATTTCAATAAGTGGTTTTGGAATTGTGTCAGTTATGGGTTTCAAACGTTTCCCATATCCAGCTGCTAAAATCATTACATTCATATTAAAGGTTAATACTAGTTTCACACTTGCTAAATTTCACTTTTTTTATCAGTTTTTTCTATTTTTGCTAAGAGTTCTGCAAGGTATTCAAATTCGTTGTGCCTTAACAGAATTTCGAGGCACTTATTTCTTACTCTCTTTAAATCATTAAGATATTTTTTTTTCTTGTCTCTGTATGCTAGTCTGCAAAATATACCCATTACTTTTAAGTGTCTTTGTATACTGTTTAGCTCAAAATCATTCCAAAATTCACCGAAACACTCTGCAATCAACAAGTTTTCTTTTTTTGCCTTTTCCCAATATTGTTTAGTCCAAATTAATTCTTGATGATAGTCCCAATTATAGTAAGCATCCCTAATTAAAGAAGCTAAGTCGTAACTAATTGGACCTAATACTGCATCCTGAAAGTCAAGAATACCTGGTTGTTTTTCCTTACTAATGAACATTAAGTTTCTGCTATGAAAATCTCTATGTACTATTACTTTTGGTCCTGTAGAAATTTTTTTACATAAATTTTTCAATATTTTTGTTAGTTCTTCTTTTTCAAAATTTTTTAAATTAATTTTTAAATGTCTTTTAAGAAACCAGGTGTCGAATAGTCCAGCCTCATCAAGGAGCATATCCTTAGTAAAAATTGGTAAATTCAGAGAGTTCAAATCATTAACAAGACCCCATGACTGCAATTTTATTATTGAATTGCAACCCATTTCAATTAACTCAGTAATTGAGTCAGGATTGTTATTGTAATTATTTAGGTAAGTCTCTATTCCAAAATCTTCAATTAGCAAAAAGCCATCTAACTCATTTTCTTCAAAAATTTTTGGAACCTTGATCTTTGCATCTAAGAAAATTTTAGAAACGTAAAGAAATTGATTCAATGGTTCTTTTTCTGGAGGAGAGTCCATTAAAATCAAGGATTTACGGCTGTTTTTAAAATTTATTCGGAAGTAACGTCTGAATGAGGCGTCTTCGGATGCAGGTCTTATGCTGTCAATATTAATATTTTTTGACAAATTTAAAGTGTTTATCCAGTCAATTGCAGACATAACTCGGCTATCATTTTTAATAGTCGCAAAATTCTCAAAACTTTTCATGGTTAGTTAATGAAAAACAAAGATATTAGTGTTAATTCTTATTTATACTCCTTATTAACATTAAGGTGGTGCTTAATTGCATTTACAATTTTCTTTTTAAGTTTTAATAAATTAATTGCCGATGAGAGAAAAATCTATAATGAACAATCAGTTTCTAACCATTTACGGTTAGACACAGAATTAAGACTTAAGCCTGAATCAAGCTCTGGACCAAATTATTTGAGCGGAGAGGAAATCGAGGGTCAGATTGATGACTTTATAATTGTTAAAAAAAATGCTCAACTCAGAAGAATGGGTATGAGTCTAAAAGCAGATAAATTAAATTACGATTTGGTTGATGGTGAATTAGATGCAAGTGGAGGTGTAACCTTATTTAGAGAGGGAGAACTCTTCGTTGGCCCTAGACTTGTTTTAAATCCATCGACTATGCAAGGATTTTTTGAACAAGTAACATACGACTTTAGTAGAATCAATGGTAGGGGATTTGCCCAAAAAGTTGAATTTGTTCAACATCGTGAAATTTTACTTAAGGATGCAACTTTTACCACTTGTTCATTAGATCGACCTGCTTGGGAAGTTAGATCGACTTCAATCTTAGTAGATGATATAAGGTCAGTTGCTGAAACCCAGAATTCAGCACTGTTCTGGAATGATTCAAAAGTATTACCTCTAGGAGATATTTCTTTTTCAATTTCTGGGAAAAGAAAAACAGGTCTGCTAGCTCCAACTTTTTCTTTTAATTCTAAGTTGGGTTTAGATCTAACTGCACCTTACTATTGGAACCTTGCTCCAAACCGAGATTTAACTCTTTTCCCAAGAATTGTCGGAAGAAGAGGGGTGCAATTGGGAGGTGAATTTCGTTTTTTAAGTAATAATCAAGCTGGTGAATTAGGTTTTCAATTACTACCCTCTGACAGAATTACGAATGAAGACAGATGGTTAGCAAGAATTTCTCACACATTTCACTTGTCGAACGACAAATTATTAGGAATAAGTGGAATAAGGGTCTCAGACAATAATTACTTTGCTGATTTTGGTTCTTCTGTTCTTGCTGCTTCTCAGCGTATATTACCGGCGAACATTCAAATGCATGGTAATTTTATGGGTTGGCGATATCAGACAATGTTTCAAAGATATCAAGTTTTACAAGATCCAGGGGCACCAATTTTACCTCCCTACGAGTGGAGTCCACGTTTGCGTTTTGTAAACTCAAAAATTATGACCATTGGTAACTTAGATTTTGATTCCTCAGGAATAATCGAACTTACCCATTTTACTCACCCATCGATGGCTGAGGGAACA
>NHHF01000004.1 GCA_002171155.1 Betaproteobacteria bacterium TMED156 | reverse complement strand
TTTAAGGCAAGGAGACAAAATTGGTTCGTCAGAACTAATAATAACTCTTAACAACTTACCACCAAAAACATTTTCGGTAACGGTCAATAATAGCGCATCCAAAACTATGGGATTATTAAGTACTAATTTAAATAGCACAATTAATAATCCATTTAAATCTGTTGCTAGCACTCTTGGTATTGGCCTATCAGCATCAATCAAAAACAATAATCTCAGAGCGTACAATACAAGTTACTCCCAAGCCATCGGCAATAGTGGTGCGATTTTTAGTTTTGCAGGTTTAATTGCTGATGCTGAGCCAAAAGGTTCACTAAAACCACTAGCTATAGTTAGTAAATCATACTCTTTGGCTCCCAGAATTAGATTTCAAATTGCTCGCGGTAGACTAGAATCCAAATATTTGGAGTTTGGTCTGACTAAGGGTAAAAGTAAAACCACCCTTCAATCAAATGCAATTACCATAGATAAATCAACTGTTGCTGATATTGGTTTTTCTATTTCCAATGATATTTGGTTTAATGGTAATACCAAACTTAACTTTTCACTTTTTCACGGATTGGATATTTTTGGTTCATTTGATAAAACTGCATCTTCTCCGTCAGTAGCAAACTTTGAACAAGAATTTGTTAAGTTTAAATTTACTGCTAGCCATACATATCTTCTTGATAGATTTAATCTAACCTTAAAGTTTAATCTTCAATCTCAATACACAAATGATAAGTTACTAGCTGGAGAGCAGATATCATTTGGTGGACTTTTAATTGGAAGAGGCTATGATGGTGGGGCAATTGCGGGTGATAAAGGATTTGGCATAAGTTTTGAATTAACAAAAAAAATAGAAAAAAATCCACTGCCTATTTTAAAAAAAGTCAATATAGAAATTTACGGTTTTATTGATTATGCTGAGACCCAAATCCTTGCGGATATTTTAAGCAATGTAGAAAGTTCTAACAATTTTTTAGGGTCTCACGGCATTGGAATGCGATTAAGTAGTTCAGAAGGCCTTTCAATTGATTTAATGGCTGCGGAGGCTAGAAACACATTCCCAAGCGCTGACGCAAGGAATAATCCAAGGTACATTTTATCTATAACTCATTCATTTTAAATTAATTCCTTAATAACTCTATTATTTTCATTTTTCAATTTAGTTAAAATTTCAGAGTCAGCGGTTAAAAAAATGAAATCTGACATTGTATTTGTTTTCACCCATTTATATCTATCGTGGTCTGATAGCTTTATTTCTTTTTCATTGGTTGAACAAATATATGAAATTAAATTCACATAAAATTTTGGATATTCTAAAATATATTCCGTAAATTTAAAGTGAATAATAACTCTAATTTTTAATTCTTCAAATAATTCTCTATGCAAACATTCTTCATTTGATTCTCTATTTTCGACTTTTCCACCAGGAAACTCCCATTTTCCTGCATAGTCGCCTTTTGCTCTTCGAGTTATAAGAATTTCAAAATTTTCATTGTAAATAATTCCACATATAACTTTTTTGATGAGTTTCAAAGTGTAATTCCAAAATCTTTTTAAAACAAATAAAAGAAAAATAAATAAATTGCCAATAATATACCTACAGATAAGACCATATTTCCAGAACTTATATTTTTAGTTAAAGATTGACCAAGATCTATTTTTCTGTATGTGGCATAAGTGTATTGTCTGAATTTTATTAAAATAGAATTTAAGAACTTCACCTGAAAAATATATAAAATCAACCTTTTAGCCAAAACTCTATATAACCAATCCAAATCTAGTGAAATTGTTGGTGTTCTCTTTAACCAAGGTAACATTATAAAAAATGCAAAGCCCGCAAATAAAAGTAGTTGCAATTGAAAAACAACGTGTGAAGAGGTATATGGAACATAGTCAACTGAGTATGGAAGAATTTGATACAAATAATTTGGGAATATTCCTATGAATAAACATAAGAAAGATAAGATTAACATCGACAATCTCATATTAATTGGTGGATCAGGAGGTCGCAGGCCAGAATCTTTTTGAAAAAAAACAAACCAAGGAAATTTAATTCCAGCATGAAGAAAAACTCCTGCGGAAGCAGCAGCCAAAAACAACCATATGCCAAACAAATGCTGATCAGCAGCAGATTGAGAAATCATAGACTTAGAGACAAAACCCGATGTGAGAGGAAAAGCAGAAATTGCAAAAGCTCCAATTGTTCCACAGACCATTGTTAAAGGCATAGACTGAAAAAGTCCTCCCAGTTCACTACATTTTCTTCTGCCAGTCATTAGCAATACTGATCCTGCCGACATTAGTAATAATGCTTTATAAATAATGTGTGCAAAAGCATGTGCACTTGCACCATTGATTGCCATTTCAGTTCCGATGCCTACCCCTACAATCATAAAACCAACTTGGTTTACAATACTATATGAGAGTATTCTCCTCATATCATTTTCTAACAGAGCGTATATGATTCCGTAAAAAATCATAAAGATACCGACATAAATTAAAATTTCATTACCAGGAAATCCTCTCAATAATGCATATACGGCAGTCTTAGTTGTGAAAGCAGATAAGAAAACACATCCTGAAAATGATGCTTCAGGGTAAGAATCTGAAATCCATGATGAAAACGGGGGAGCTCCTGCATTAACCAAAAAACCTAGCATTATTAACCAACTATGAACTGAATTAAGTGAAAAGCTTTCAAAGATAATTGAATTAGTTTCAGCTACATGTCCGGTTAGACCACACATTAATAAAACTCCACCACCAAAATGAATCATTGAATATCTGAAACCAGCTTTTTCTGAAAGAGCCGTTTGGTTTGTAAAAATAACTAAAGCTGAGCCAATTGCCATTAATTCCCAAAAGAAAAATAATGTAAAAATATCACCAGCTAGTACAGCCCCTAATGCAGCTCCAGAATAAATAAATGCGGCAGAAAGTTCGTTCTTGTTTTTTTGGTTCCAGGCAAAAATAAGTCCTATTAAAACCATAAAAGAAAATATGATAGAAAAAATTTTTGAAAGTCCATCTACCCTTATTAATACGAGTTCAAAATTGAGGTAATTTAGAGTAAAACTATTTACATTGTCAAAAGAGCAACATATATAAAATGAATAAATTCCAACTATCAACATCAAAAAACGTGAAACATTGTTAGGTAATATATATGAAAATAAACCTGTTAAGATTAGGATCAATCCTGGATGAATCATTGATCAATCTCAATTTTATTATTTTTATTGTAATAATTTTCAGGTCGTTTAATTAATAACCCTAAAATCTTGGCAATGATGATCATTAAAATGCAGGAAAAAAAACCAAACCAAGACGCAAATGCAAATGATTCTTCTATTTCAAAATGTCCATGAACTGGAAAGATGATTTGAATAATTATTGTTAAAAATAAAATTATAATCATTAGGATCCATAATTTTTTTATATTTTCTTTCTTTGTCAACCAATGTTTTTTCATATTTATGCTCCATTTAATTGAAGTGCCATTTTTACTATAGTCTCTGGAAAGAGGAATAAAAATATAGAACACATACTGGTTGTAATAAGTGCTACCAAAATAGATGCAGGTGCTTCAAAATTAAACTTGTATCGAATATGATCATAAGACTGTTTGCTGTCCAATTCTTCAGATAAAACCTCCTCAGTTATAGGAGACAAAAAAAATGCTCTATAAATTATTGGAATAAAATATGCTACATTTAAAAGAGTACTAATCAAAATTACAATTAAAATAAACCAATATTTCTCAATGATTGCTCCAGATAATAGATACCATTTACTAATAAAACCCCCAGTAAACGGTAAACCAATCATTGTTAAAACTCCAATTGAAAATGCAATCATTGTTATCGGCATTTGTTTACCTACTCCGTTAAGTTCACTTACCTCAGTTTTATGAAGGGTTGTATAAAGGGACCCTGCTGCAAAGAAAAGGGTAATTTTTCCAAATGCATGTGCAACTAAATGAAACACAGCTGCAACAACCGCAAGTGGGTTTAGAATTGAAATTGCAAGAATTACATAAGAAAGTTGACTAACAGTTGAGTAAGCAAGTCTCTTTTTTAAATTATCAGCTTTTAGAGCAACTACAGATGCAATTACAATAGATGAACATGCAAGAAATGAAATAAGATTGGCTCCGAATGTAACTGAGAGAGTTTCCGTGCCAAATATGTATAATATTACTTTTATAATTCCAAAAACTCCGGCTTTAACAACAGCTACTGCATGAAGTAAAGCTGAAACGGGAGTTGGTGCTACCATTGCTGCTGGCAACCAGAAATGAAATGGCATAAGTGCGGCTTTACCAATACCAAAGACAAAAAGGACGAGTAATATACTTATTTCTAATGAACCGTAGTTGCTAGGGATTACACCACCCAGAGTAAAGTCAAGGGTTCCAGCTATATCCCATACTGAAATAATTCCTAAAAGTAAGAAACAAATTGACGTTCCCAATAAAAAAGTTAAATATATTCTGCCTCCAGTTTTTGCTACACTACTTCCAGAATGAGTAACAAGGGGATAAGTACAAATTGTTAAAATTTCGTAAAAGAGAAAAAAAGTTAGTAAATTAGAAGAAAAAGCTATTCCTAATGCACTAAAAATTGCTAATGCGAAACATATGTAAAATCTAGTTTGATTTGACTCACTGTTAGCTCTCATATACCCAATGGAATAAACAGAATTAATTATCCACAAACCAGATGCAACTAAACCAAATATTATCCCAAGAGGTTCAACAGTGAAACCAATTCTTAGACTTGGAAATATCTCAAAAAGTACCAAACTTGGAAATTCACCAGAATTTACAAGATCGTATATATTCAACACAAGTACAAAAAGAAAGCTTGAAGAAAATAGAGTAACTAATTCTCGAAGATTCTTAAATTTTCTAAACAATAAAATTCCTAGAATTCCGATCAAGGGTGTAAGCAAAGCAAACGATATTAAATCTTCAGGAAGTAAATTTAGACTTATTAAGGAGAACATAAATTTCAAAAAGTTAAGTTAATTTTAATTATTTGATTAATGTTTGTGAGGCGGAATCAGCAGCTTCAATTATTACCGTAGGTATCAAACCTAGAATTATGCACGAAAAAACCAAACAAAATGTAACGAAACTCATTGTAAAAGGAATAATTTTTTTTGACTCTTCAACTACTGCGGGTTTTGAAAAATAAATAGTTTCTATCAATTTCCAAATATAAATTATCGTTACCAATGAACAAATTAAAGTTAACAATGCAAGCCAATACCATCCTTTTTCAATAATAGCTAAAACTAATGTCCACTTACTGATGAAACCAACTGTTCCAGGAATACCAATTAAACTAAGACCAGTTATAACAATTCCAAATGCCAAAAAAGGCTTTGTTCTTCCAAGTCCCTGTATGGTTGTAATTGTTACATTTCCGTAAATTAATGTTAAGCAACCTAAAATTAAAAAAACAGATCCTTTAGTAATTGCATGATTAGCCATATGGATTAATCCAGCAGCTAAGCCGGATGCAGAAATGAGGGATAGAGCTAGAGTAATAAAACCTATCTGAGAGACACTTGAATAGGCAAATAATTTTTTAAGGTTTGTCTCGTATATTGCTGCTACAGATCCATATAAAATCGCTAAAATTGACAGGAACATCAGAATATGATTTGCACCAATTTTACTAAAAGTTTCATCAGCAGCAAAAATATCAAAACAAAATCTTATTAGTAAATAAATACCGACCTTTGTCGAAGTAGCAGCTAAAAAAGTTGAGGCAACTGAGGGCGAAAATGTATATGCATTTGGTAACCAAGCATGAAGTGGAAATAAAGCTGATTTTAATGAAATGCCAACCAATAGAAAAGAGAGAGCAGCTAATTTAGTCTTGCTGTCGGTACTTTCACCAATTCTATTTGAAATATCAAAAAGATTGAGCGAACCAGTTAATGAATATAATAGTCCAACACCAAGAACAATAAATGTTGCTCCAATAGTTCCTAATATTAAGTATCTATATGATGCAATAAGTGCTTTCCTGTCATTGCCCATTGCAATCAAAATATATGTAGCCAAAGAAGAAATTTCTAAAAATACAAATATGTTAAAAGCATCACCTGTTATGGTTACACCAAGAAGACCCGCAAGGCAGAGTAGATATGAAGTCCAAAAAAGATAATGTTTTTCATAAGGTATTTCTTTCGCAACACTACTTCCACCGTAAGTAACTATGAAAGCGCTTAGAGTTGAAATAATCAGCAATAAAAAAGAGTTTAATCTATCAACTCTGTATTCGATCCCCCACGGTGGATCCCATCCACCCATTGAGTATGAAATATACTCGATATTTTGTATTTCAATAAAAATTAAAAGGGAAACACCAAAAGTAAGCCAAGAAACTAACAATGCAACATACCAAGTTAAAACAGGTAATCTAATTAACAAAAAAATTGGAGCAGTTAGTAATGGAAGTAGCACCTGTAAAGCAGGTGCATTAATGAGAATAATATTCAAATAGATTCCGTTTCGATTTTTTCAATTTCTTCTTCCTCGACAGTTCCGTATTCCTCATTAATCCTTATAGCTAAAGCTAGTCCTAAGGATAATGTGGCAACACCAACAACTATTGCAGTAAGAATCAAAACATGCGGAAGAGGATTTGAATAAACCAAAAATTCTGCAGATATAATTGGGGGCGTGCCACCCAAAACTTTACCAGGTGCTATGTAAATTAAGTAAACGGAAGTTTGAAATATACTAAGTCCAATCAACTTCTTTATAAGATTTCCTTTAGATATAACAATAAAAAGGCCTGTTACAAGCAAAATAACAGCTACTATATAATTAATATGAGATAGATAATCCGTAATCACTTTTTGGCTCTTGAAGCAAAAAGATAGAATAGCTTTAACATTACACTTGCAACAGTAATAAAAACTCCAAATTCAATTAGAAGAATTCCCAAATGTTGTCCTGCCACACTATCTGAAGACAAAACTGAATAGTTTAGAAATTCACCCCCTAAAAACATACAAATAATTCCAACTCCAGAATACAACAAAACTCCCAATGCAGAAAAAATCTCTACAAGGGTAGGTGGCAAAAGTTTCTGTGCGTCTGAAACACCAAAAATTAAAGAATATAAAATAATTCCTCCAGAAAAAATTACTCCTGCCTGAAAACCCCCACCTGGACCAAAATCACCATGAAATTGTACATAAAGTGAAAAAACTAAAATAAAAGGAATAAATATCTTAGCAACTACTCTTGGAATCGGATCATTTTTCATTAGAATTTTTATTTTCTTTATTTTTTCTCAATAAAACCATAAGACCAACTCCAGCTGTGAAAATTACAATTACTTCTCCAAGAGTGTCAAAACCTCTGTAGCTTGCTAATATAGCTGTCACAATATTTGGCACACCCGTTTCCATTGAACCATCCTCTAAATATCTAGGTGCGACGTGCTGGTGTATTATTGCATTTGGGTCCCCAAAGTCTGGTAAACCATATATGCCCCAAATAAGAAATAAGCTGATAAAAAGTGACAGCAACAGAGGGAAAATAGACTTTTTTAAAGGTTTAATCTCATTTTTATTTATCAGGTAAAGTGAACTCAAAAACAATACTGTTGAAATCCCTGCACCAACTGATGCTTCTGTCATAGCCACATCAACTGCATCAAGAGTTACAAATACAGTTGCCATTAAAAAACTGTATAAACTACTTAATATTACAGCAGAAAATAAATTTTTTAATCCAGCTACTGACAAAACTGTAATTGCCATGAGTATAAGCAAAGTAGTATTAATTATTGATTCTATGATTATTCCTTCTTTTCTTTTTTACTGCCTATTCCTCTAATTATTGCAGCCCTTGCTAATGAATGAGTGGCAGTAGGGCCAGTAAATAACATTAACAAACCAATAAAGATCAATTTTATTGAAATTAACGTATATCCAGCTTCAATGATTAATCCTAGTAAAATAAATCCCGTTCCAAGAGTTTCAATAAGACTAGCAGCATGTAATTTAGTAAAAAAATCTGGCATTCTAAAAATTCCAATTGATCCAATTAGAACAAAAACTCCACCTAGAAGTAAAAAAAAAGCACTTAGAATGTCAATTGCAAAGGTCATTTTCTATTACTGATCCTCATCTTTAATCTCTTCTCCCAGCTTTCCGAATCTGAAGAATTTCAAAACAGCAAAAGTTCCAATAACATTAAGTAAACCATAAACCAATGCAAGATCAAGAAACTCAGGTCTATTGGTAAGAAAACCAAAAACAGTTATTAAAAGTACTGCAATGGTTCCAGCAATGTTCACTGCTTGAATTTTATGAAAAATAGTTTCACCAATTACTGCTAAGTAAACAGTAATTGTAAGGGCAACTAAAAGAGAAATAGAAACAAAAGTTAACAATTACAAAACTCTTTCGAAATCTCTTACTTTTTTATCCATCAACCCTTCTTTAAGATGATCTAATGAACTTGCTTCCAAGGCGTGAACTAATATGTAATTTTTCTTAATTTCAATTGAGAGTGTTCCTGGTGTGAGCGTAATTGAGTTAGCGTAAGTTGTCTTACCAACGTCAGTTGACTGGCTCATCGGAATAAGATCAAGTTTAGGAGAAATTTTAAGTTTAGGGTTTAAAATGACTCTTGATACATAAATACCAGATATAAAAATTTCTTTTGATAACCA